>JAOUDZ010000029.1 GCA_029858965.1 Cyclobacteriaceae bacterium | reverse complement strand
TATTGGGGAGTTCTTTTAGCGGGTTAGTTTATACTTTTGTTATTTCTTTCTTCAAGATCTACCGATTTTTTCCTGAGCCAGGAAGAAAAGGAAATCCGCATGAGATGCAAGTTAGGGCCTGATTAAAAATCAAGTTCATAGCAAAAATTCAAAATTGCAGAAATCATTTTCTGTGCTGATAAACAACCATTCTTGAATACGATACAACTTCGGTTCCTCAACCAACTATAGGGCGGACAATTGACAGGTATTCTTTTCGGGAATTGGCTGGTTCCAATACTTAGTATGTGGGGTACTGCGCCTACGCTTCCTTTTCAGGTGCTTTGCGGTATTCAAATTCCCAGAAGTCTGCATTCTTAATACCGAGCGCTTTTGGATCAAAGACGGGATCAAGGTTTTGTTTCTTTTGCACTTCATAATTCTTCATGGCATCCAACACCGGTTTTTGAAGAATCAAAATGGCGATGACATTCAGCCACGCCATGAGGCCTACGCCCAGATCACCCAGATCCCAGGCGAGTTTGGCAGTTCGTACACAGCCCATATACACGGCAGCAAGCATACCTGCTTTTAGCAGAAGCATGAGCAGCGGTCCACCGCGCTTGTATGTCAAATACGCAACGTTCGTTTCGGCAATGTAGTAGTAGGCCATTAATGTGGTGAAGGCAAAGAAAAAAAGCGTTACGGCAACCATGTAACTCCCAACGCCACGGTAATTTATATCAAATACTTCCTGGCCGCTAAACGCTTTGTCAACAGCAGCCTGTGTATACATCGCACTGCCATCAACGTGTTTAACCCCATCCTGCATGTAATACACGCCGTGATCTACGATAAGTTCGTCGCCTGGTCCTTTTACGTTATACATACCGGTACTAAGAATCATGAAAGCTGTTGCTGAGCAGACGAAAAGTGTATCGATATATACTGAAAAGGCCTGAACCAGGCCCTGATCAACGGGGTGGGAAACTTCCGCTGCAGCCGCAGGATGGGGGCCGGTTCCCTGCCCGGCTTCATTGGAGTAGACTCCACGTTTTACACCAATGGAAATCATGGCGCCTGCTATTCCGCCGAAGGTGGCATGCGCACCAAATGCACTGGAAAATATTAAGCTGATGATTGCGGGTATCTGGGCGTAATTAATAAAAACAACGACAATAGCAACCAACACATAGACAACTGCCATGAATGGAACTACATATTCTGCCACACGCGCTATGGTCTTGATACCACCAAAGATGATTAACCCAAGCAAGACCACCAGGATGACACCCGTCCATGCATGATTTAAATCAAACGCATTATTGACAGCGGATGCAATGCTGTTTGCCTGTACACCTGGTAGAAATAATCCTGTTGCCATGATGGTAGCAACAGCAAATACAATTGCGTAGATTCTGCCTACTTTTTTATTTCTCATCCCTTGCTCAATATAGAACGCGGGCCCGCCGCGATATTGACCTTTTTCGTTTCGCTTATAGATTTGCCCCAGCGTAGATTCCACAAACGCAGAGCCCGCGCCCAAGAAGGCGACAAGCCACATCCAGAAAACAGCTCCGGGACCACCAATAAATATTGCTGTAGCCACGCCTGCGATATTTCCGGTACCTACCCTGCCCGAAAGTGAAACAGCTAGTGCCTGAAAAGATGATATTCCGGCTTTGGATTTCGTTCCAGTGAACATTAATCGAATCATGCTTTTGAACATTCTCACCTGGAAGAAACGCATTCTCGTAGAAAAGTAAATACCCACTGCCAGCAAGAAATAAATAAGCACATCACTCCAGATAATAGCATTCGCCCCAGCAACAAAATCTTCCAAGTATTTCATATGTGTTAGCGTATTAAGGATGCGTGTTAGTTGATTTGTAAAATAAAAGTAAACATCTAAAGCTAACAGGAATATTGTATTAATTAAAAATATTCGGCAGCGATAGCACCTAATTTGTTCTACGGGCGGGATCAAGCGATAATATGCGCACCAATGCAATGCACACGATATTGACAAAGAATAATTATCTTTAATGCTATGGGTGTAAGTTCAGGATCGGTTATTTGTTTCAAATGTATGGGGATGGCGTCTTCCTCAGACGCCAAGAACCAAAAGGCCACAATTGTAAATGATAAATTGGTGTAGCTTATGATAGAGAAGCGCAATATATGGGGGAAGTTGCTTTTTGCCGAGGTATTTGCTATTGTCTTCATAGTGGGATTTTTCCCGTTGTCCTGGCATGCCATCACGTATTCTATGTTGTTTACCCTTCTCTATATTACTTGTGTTTTGAATTTGGAGCGGCATAGGAAGGTAATGCTGTGGCTTGCATCCAGTGTTTTAATCGTAGAATGGATTGCGACCGCATTATCACTGCCCATCATTACCGCGACATCAAGGGGTCTTAATTTTGTTTTTTTTGCTACCATTGTATTCTTTTTGATCAAGCAAATTGCTGAGGCAAAAGTGGTGAACAGCAGGGTAATCTTTGAAGCCATCAATAGTTACTTGCTTCTTGGTATATTGTATGCTGCCACACTGGCCTTGACGTCGCAAGTAGACCCTGGTGCTTTTACGTTTGGAGGCGCTGCCGGGACGGGAGATATTGACTTTATTTATTATGGTTTCGTAACGCTTACGACACTAGGGTATGGAGATCTTCTCCCGCTAAAACCGTACTCAAAATCCCTTTCAATCTTAATTTCGGTGAGCGGCCAGTTGTATCTGGCTGTTATCCTTGCCCTGCTGGTGAGTAAATACTCAAATGAGTTGCGCAATGGTGCGGACAAACAAAGAACAGAATAGTTTTCACTTTAGTCTGATGCACGATATTACAGACCACACGCAATATTAGTTGTTGAACGGGTGGAATATCGTGTCGAATCTTGCATAACCATACTTATTTTGATTACGCAATTGAGTGCATGTGTATCAAAACATGTTACTGCATCAAGTGAATGTTATGCGTGAAGATTAATAAATTCGATCAGCCAAATTGTTTACCATTCAAAATGACGACATCGATGTGTAAAATTCATTTACGCAAAATTTCTTGAAAATTTGCATTCCAACATAACTAAGTTATATTTGTAGATCAATTTCATTGTGAATTTTGTTTATATGAAGTTGATTTTAAATTTTTTTTAACTTAAACAAAAAACGCTATGGCAAAAAAAGCGAAAAAGGCTGCAAAGAAAGCAGCTAAGAAACCTGCGAAAAAAGCAGCGAAGAAGAAAACTGCAAAGAAAGCAGCTAAGAAAAAGAAGTAATCCATTATGGATGAAAAAGCTGCCAGTAAAATGGCAGCTTTTTTTTTGCTCCAGGAAAATATCCTCCCTTCGTGTCATAGCCCTGAATCAAGGCGTCTTATTGTAGAATATTCCATATTTTACTGCTGCATTATCCTTTTTCCTTATGGTTTATGAGAAATCTTAAGATTTTCGCTAAACTAACTCTTTCTCATAGCGTGCTTGGTTTGTTCATAATCATAACGCTTTCCATTACTTTTTATATCGTTTTACGCAACACACTTATTCAGCGCTCGTTGGATCAACTTTCTTCCATAAACATTCTAAAAAAGGACCTTGTGGAAAGTTACTTTTTCAGATCACAGCAAAATCTGGAAGCCCTTCAGCTAGAAGATAAGTTTTCGAGAATTTACAGTGATCGAGTAAGGTTGTCCACCACGGACCAGATGAGCCAAGATCTTGCTGATATCGAAAATTTGTGCAAGCTGTATAATTTTAAGAATCTGCATGTATTTGATACGCAACATCGCCAATTGTTTAGTACAGATAGGGAAATGTATCCTGAAGGGCTATTAAAAGAAATTGATTCCGCCGTTTCAATTTCACCGAATCGGTTGCGAATCATTGATGCTACAAGCTATTCGCCGAACAAGCAGGTGTTACTCTTTTACTATGTCCCTATCCTGGAAAATGCAGATGTAGTGGGAATTGTCTTGGTTCAGGAAAATTTTGAGAAGGTTGAAAAAATATTACGAGAGACAACCGGGATGGGTAGTTCAGGTGAATCCTACATTGTTGGTCATGATTATACGATGCGATCTTCGTCTCGCTTCTTTCCAGACAGTCTTCCTTCCAGAATAAGTGTTAGGACAGATGCTGTGAAGAGCGCATTTCAGCAGTTGCCCGGCCAGAGCATCCTTAAAGATTATCGCGATGTCTCTGTCCTTAGTGTTTATCGCAATATTGAAAACAGGGACCTGCAATGGGTCATTGTATCAGAAATGGATGAAAGTGAAGCGATGCAACCGATCATTCAACTCAGAAATTATTTTGCGGTGATTACGTTGGTAATTCTCTTATTGACAATATTTACTACATATCTCCTTTCAAACATAATTGTCAGGCCAGTTTTAGCGCTAAAGGAAATTATTGTGACTCTTTCTAAGGGTATGATACCTGAGGGTAGGACTCTGCGGAACTCCACAGATGAGATTGGTGAGATGGCGCTGGCGATCCGTCAGTTGACGCAAGGGCTGGAACGAAAAACATTATTTGCACGCGAAATTGGCTCGGGCAATTTTGACGCTCCTTTTACGACACTTAGTGGTGAAGATGAATTGGGGCTGTCGTTAATTGGTATGCGAGATGAACTTCGAAGATTTCAGGAAATGGAGGTACGGTCAGCGCGTGCGCGCGCTGCGGCACTAGTAGAAGGACAGGAGAATGAACGCCGCCGGATTACTAAGGAATTGCACGATGGAGTTGGTCAGATGCTGATGGCGCTACGCATGCAGGTGGATATGCTTCAAAGTGGAAATGCGTGGAGCGAGCAGATCAAATCTCAAATCGATGAAACTATTGCTGAGGTGAAACGAATATCATACCACGTCATGCCGCAGGCCATCGTAGATTTTGGGCTTGAAGCTGCGCTGAACGGACTGTGTGATATGGTTCGAAAATATTCATCCGCGACAATCGATTTTAGATATATTCATGAGACAGAACACTATCTGGATTTTGAAATTAGTATCGCAGTGTTTAGGATTGCTCAGGAAGGATTGAATAACATGGTCAAATATGCCGAAGCCTCGACAGTAAACTTATATGTGATCGACAAAGCAGACGAAGTTTACTTTGTATTGGAAGATAATGGAAAAGGGTTCAGCAAAGATGAAATGGTAAACAATCTGGGATCGGGTCTACGAAATATACAGGAGCGTGCCACGCTATTAAATGGTACCGCAGAGATACATTCTGCACCGGGTATTGGGACAACAATAGAAGTTCATATTCCGATACAATAAAGTAGTGGTATGCGCAAAATACGAATACTGTTAGCAGACGATCACCCACTTATCCGCGCGGGGTTCAAGTCTATGCTGGGTAAAATCGAAGATTTCGAAATTGTAGGAGAGGCGGAAAATGGTAAGCAATTGTTGGAGCTTGCTCAGGAGGAGCAACCTGACATTATCCTTGCGGATATCAATATGCCGGTTATGTCGGGTCTGCAAGCGTTGGAGAAGCTGTCATTGGATTACCCCTCCATGAAATTCATTATCCTCTCCATGCACGAAGAGCGGGAATACATACAGCATGCGTTACGCATAGGCGCATCGGGTTATCTGCTCAAAAACATAGACCGGTATGACCTGGAACGGGCTATCAACACCGTTTTTGAGGGCGGAAAATACTTTAGTCCTTTGGTCACTAATATCTTGGTTGAGCCGTATTCCAAACCTGAAAGTATTGCGCTGGGCGATCTGACACCCCGGGAAAAGGAAGTGTTGGAACTCGTTGCCAAGGGCTGCAGTACGAAACAAATAGCGGATAAATTGGGAATTAGTATTCGTACCGTGGAGTCACACCGGATCAATATGCTTAAAAAAATGAAGGTCAATAATAGTGCAGAGTTGGTAAAAAAAGCTTATGAGTTGAAAATACTCCAATAAGAGCCCCGTTCGTCCCACAATATCCGTGTAAATACGGATGTAAAACCAGTGATTTTCCGGAGCGATCCATGCCCCAATACGCCGTTAATTCAAATAGGAACAAACTAACGGCGCTATGAGAAATTTCACGGTGGGCATATCAACGACAACTGTTTTTTTTATTTTTTTCTTTATGGCAAGCGCAGTGGTCGTAAACGCACAAACCAAAAGCGATTTGCCTCCGGCATGGAGAACCTCAAAGGATGTTCAACGGATAGCCAATAAGCGCTTGTTCACTGACGCGCGACTCAGGCAGTCTCACATAAAAGCAAAATCTATCGCACCGACCTGGATGATTTCTAAAAGAGTTGGTCAACCTGCGAGAAAAGAAAAGCTCGCCGAGAACAACCTCAAATCATCAGGCACGCCGAGTTGGATCATTTCAAAGGGCGTACAACGCCTGGGCAGGGAGTGAATAGCTGAGGTCTAGCGTGTCAATAGTTACTTCAACTTTGCTGCCTGCAGGAAAATTTTTCTGCCTTTCTTTTTTCCAGCGATTTGATCTGATTTTTTTCATGGCCGAATCGGGTCAATAGGTATTATTTCCTGCCAACAGTAGCTTCCTACGTGCGGCATCCCACGGAGAAACCTGGATGCCAAAAAACTCATCTGAATAATCGTTAGCTTGCTTTTGAAATTTATTGTTAATCGTTATCATGGCGATTCAATGATCTTTTAGATGAAATGGTATTGTCTGATAATGCTTCTATGCGAGGGTTTAGCAGCGCAAGTTGCCGCGCAAGATGTGTTATCTCCGGCAAGGCCTATGGCCCTATCGGCAGCTTTGCTAAGGGCACCATCGGATGCTGATTCGTTTTACATTCAAAGATATCGGAGGGAAAACGATGTTCGTTTATTCTATGGTGCGCAGGGTTCGAGTCTTGCGTACGGATCAGAACGAAAGAATGATAGCGAAGTCAATACTGCCCTTTATAACAATGTGAATGATCTGGTTGGATTCGGTCTGAGCTATAAATTCATTGATTTTGACCTGAGCTATTCATTGCCCAAAGTCAGGATCCTTGACGAAGACCGGCAAAACCTGTCACAGTTTAAGTTAGTCTTTAGTTCTACCGGAAGAAAATTGGCGATACGCGCATCCTACAGCGACAGCAAAGGCGTAATTGTTGTGGATCAGGGAGGAGATTTTAGTTCTGCTCCGGATATTCATCTTTCGAGGACAGGAATTCAACTAAGCTATTACTTCAACTGCAAAAAATATTCATGGCGCGCGGCAAACTTCCAAAACGAGCTGCAACGTCGGTCAGCCGGATCATTCCTATTGAGACTTGAACCATTCTACCGTTCAATTGGCATGAAATCGCCAATAGTTCCTGCAGGGCTTGACACGCGTGAAATCTATGGCAATCAGGTAGGTTTATCGTATGTAAGGTCTCCAGGTTTAATCATCATGGGCGGTTACGGCCATAACTTTGCCATGTACGGGGGCAGGTTTTTTGTTTCACCTATAGTTTTTGTTGGTCCCGGTCTCGCCTGCAATATATACAAGGCCGAAACAGGTACGCAAACAAAACTAAATGCTGAGTGGGCAGGGTTTTTCGCGCTGAATGTTGGGTATAACGGTGCTAAAACTTATGCAACACTGAAAGGCGTTTACGAAGCCGGCTATTTTAAACTCAATCCCTCCTATTTCACGACAAGTGATTTGAAAATAATGCTTACAATAGGCCTTAGGTTCTATCACCTGGAAAAGTTTATTCCCACAAGCGTATTCTAGTGTGCAATCGTAGACAACTGCCTAGCAGGCAGGGTACTTTCGAAACACTCCTTTTCGATAGCTTTTTTTCCGCAAACGTTATAGTTGTCATGGGCTCAGATAAAATTACATCCGCCAACTATCTGGGCATGTCTTTCGTTAAGTTTGCATATGCTAATCTCATAAGTACGAACAGGATATTGGCTAAAGTAAATTTTATGAACACGATACAACTAATTGGTCTTACCGCGGGGATGTTAACAACCATTGCGTTCCTCCCCCAGGTTCTCAAAACCTGGAAGAGTCGCTCGGCAAAAGATTTGTCGCTGGGAATGTTTTCACTTTTTTGCCTTGGCGTGGTGTTGTGGCTTGCATATGGTATTCTTGTACGGGATATCCCGGTGATTGCCGCCAACCTGCTCACGCTGATGCTCGCTTCAACATTGCTATTTTTTAAGCTTCGCTTTAAGAACTGATCGTTTTTGGAAAGGCAGGCTGCCTTATCTTTTGAAAAAGGTCGACATATCTCATGAATTTCAATAGCAGGAGAAGGCAGCCCGCTCAGGGTATGAGCAATGCTGCGTACATATTCGCGCGGCTATAAGCAGAATGCGTTTCTCCAATTTTTGTGATGGCGTTGAATTGTTTGGCTGCAAGCTTTTGTAGAACATGGAAACTTATCGGATAGGGAACCCAGGGATTGGCAATATTCGTATTGTATTCAACAACGATTAACCTGCCGGAAGCATGCAAGCAGCTTGCGAATCGATCAAGCATGAAGGCTTTTTCAGGGATGAAGTGCAGTGAATTGGCCATCAATATGCCATCGAGGTTTCTCATTTCCAAAGTTGTACTGCTGAAATCTAAATGAATTTTATTCAGGATTACGTCCTTCGAAGGCAACATAATACTTCGCAGCGCACTTTCATCGGTATCAACTGCAGTCACCGTACTCCCTTTGCCAAGCAAAGTAGCCAATGCTTTGGTGAACAAACCATTTCCTGCTCCAAGATCCGCCCATTGTTGTATTTCTACCCCCTGGGGCACACCACTTTCAATGAGTCGTACTGCTGTATGAAGTTCCATCTCGTGTTTGCTTACGAACTAAATAGGCATAGCTTATATTTGAATTGTTTCCTCATTACTATGAATTCCGCTACCGGAAATGATCGCGAACAATTCGCCGCGCTATTTTATCAGCCTCGCGATTATGGTTTTCATTGTGTAGTACTTTTTGATGGGCGACCACTTTGGTGAATTTAATTAATCCGCTAGCGAAATGATCGATAAGTTTTTTAACCAGGTCAGCATTTCGGATAGACTGTCCTTTGCCAGTTAACAGGTTATTCGCGGTGAGGTTCGTGGATCTCTTCTGTATGTTGACTACATATTGACTGTCGGAACATATCGTAATGGGATTTGCCAGTAAGCTATTTTTCCTCAAATAGGCCAACGATTCAAGCACGGCGATGAGTTCCATACGCTGGTTGGTGGTATTCAATTCCTTTCCTTTCAGGATAACCTTCTTATCGTCAATCAGCAGGATCGCAGCCCATCCTCCGATTTTGTGAAGGGGATTGCAACTTCCATCCGTATAGATTGTAATGTCGTTCTGTTTATCCATAGTGTCACCCCTGTATTCATCGATTCCTTTGATCAGGTCATTGTCACATCCTTGAATGAGCAGTTGGATTATTTCTCACTTTTTCAACGCAGATAAGGTATCCGAACAAATGTATTGGGTTATCGCACCATAATTTTCTGGGCATAATTTCCGCCGGATGTTTTTACGCTGACGAAGTAGATGCCAGGGGACAGTGTGGAAAGATCCACTTCTATTTTGGATGAATCATAGGGAGAACGTTGGCCCATGCCGTGAATCCTTCCAAGGAGGTCCACAAGCTCATATTGAAAAAACGTGTCTTGATCCAGGGACTCAATGGTGAGTGTTTCACCCCGCGCAACAGGGTTGGGGTAGACGGACACCGCGACAGCTGCTTTCTCTGGTTCGCTTACCGCGTTGATTACATTGCTGAAGATATTCATCGCCTTAAAAAAAGCATCTGTACCGATCTTATTCCCTATCAGGCGCCCCGGCATGTCATCTACGGGGGGATGTATGCCACCCCAAATGCGGGAGAGGCTACACTGATCAGCGGCGTCTTTGTAACGTGCCCACTGCAGGGTAATATCCCTGCTGGGGCCTTCTTCAAAAACCAAATATTTATTTTTCTTCGCCGCAAACTCACCCAGCCCTCCTGGAAAATATTCGTCACCGGTAAGTAATGTAAGAATTTCTGCGCCCGCACTTGAAAAGGTTGAATGGCCGGAAACGTATCCTGCGAAAGGCGGTGTTACAAACGAGGATCGCTGGTACGGAACCCAGTTTTCAGCGAGGATCCAACCCACGCCGGCTTGATCTGTTGCAGGATTGCGTATGTTGCTTGTGCCCCTCCAGCTTTTCAGTTTTATCTTGCCAACATTTTCATGGTCGGAACCAGCCAGCGGATCGTTTTGCTTTACCAGTTCGATAAAGCCTTCCTGTAATGGAATTCCTGCCGGGTGATAGTGTGGTAAAGCTGAGCTGGTTGATTGACCTTTGTCAGCCATAAAGCGGATGGCAGAAATCGGGCGTACATAATCATAGTATCCCTTTATCCCCCACGCGGAAACCGCGGCATCGTGCATTGCACCACCCAACATAAAATAGGATTTCACATCCCATTCCAGCGCGTCCAGCACAGGTCCTTTCCCTTGAAACTTTTTTTCGAGTAACGGGTGATCGCTCACATAATTCAAGATAGTAAACCAATGCCCCGGAGGCGTTTCCGAATTGGGGCCATCGGCCCAAAACTCTGCCAATACGCGCGCATAATCCCCCCGTGGTACGATTTGCTTTTGATAAGGTAACCCTGTTTTTGGATTGCTGGTGTACCCGCGGCCAATATCACCTCCGCCTGTCAGGTCGTAAAAATCTTTCAGCCCTGCAAGGGTAGTGGGATAGGAACCGGGCGGAATATTTCCTTTGGCGGCGGGGGAAATATCCATCATTACACCATCACGTTGATCGAGATGGGAAGACCAAATTGATACCAATGAAAAATTCCACATGAATTCCTGAGATAACGCCAGCCCTTGTGCAGAGTCCAGTAACGGTGGTGGACCTGGATCATGATATACCCAATATTCGTAATTTCCCTTTGTGAATTTACCGAGGTCTTCTTGCTTTAATGCGAAAGGTACAACCTCGCCCCATTCTGCGCTAAGGAAGGCGGATGATCTACCTGGAAAGCAAATTCCATTCTGATCGCAATTCAGTTTGAGCGCCAGCGGCTGCCATCGGTTGCAGTCAACCATTCCGGGATTGCCGGGTTCAAGAGGAAAAAGCGGTGAGTTAATGGGTTCATAAAACTTGTTGGCATAGTCATAGTCTTCATTGGAACCATCTTGACGGCTAAATTTAATAATGAGGGAGGCAATGTGGTTTCCCATCATCGCCGGAGACCCGGTCGCGTAATCTGTATCGGTAATGGATTCGTCATACCCCAATTCATGCATCAGTGATACGAAAATACTTTCAAATTTAGGTTTCATTGTATCAGGCTGAAATGCATTCACATACCGGTGCATGAGCAATCGGAAAGCGGCATAACTAATAGCTTCATTTCGCGCAGCAGCGACATCAACGGGTTTTTCCAGCTCGGGTTTTCGGAATAGATAAGTGGATGCAGAATCGTCGTAAACGGCCCACGCATCGTACATAGCCATCGAAACATGGTACAGGTTGCGTGCCTGAACGGTTGGCCGAACCCTGTCAATGCGAATCGCAGTGAGTGTGGCTTCGTTCCATTTTCTGGCGACTGACTGAGAAAAAGTAATCGAGCAGATTCCCAACAAAAGGAGCAGTATGACGCAACGCATTGAATCTGAATAAACTAATAACCAAATCTAGCATTAAATTCAGATTTGAGTGACGATGATCGGTTGCTTTATTTTCTGAATAAACGCTTGAACGCGGTCGCTAATTAGGATAAGTAACCAGAAAATCAATTGTTCTCAGGGCTAGCTGCAGCAGGGGTATGAATGGCTGCTACCGACCCTTCGGGCTACTGTCTTTCTTTTTTATATCGGCTGCAATTTTTCTGGCCTCCAGTGCAATTTCCCGTAGCATACCCGTGGGTGATATGTAAAATCCACAGAAATACAGTCCGTCCTGTCCAAAAGCGGATCGTTTGCCGACAGCTTTGTCCAGGTCATCCAGCCGGTCGTTATCGAGTTTGATAAAACTTTCAAGATTATGCTGGTAGCCTGTGGCCAGGATGATCGCATCAAAATGTTGCTGTTTGTTGTCTTTAAAGTGGACTGTGTTCCCTTCTATGCTTACTATGTCACCATATACTTTTATTTGACCGTGTCTGATTAGTTGCAACGTGCCAATATCCAGCAACGGAATTTTATGTTGTTTCTGAATTTGCTCAAGGGGACCGTACCTTGATTTTTTCAGTCCAAGTTTTGTTATATCACCCACCAATATTTTTAATAGTGGCGCGTTTATTTTATCGGCTATTCTTGGTGGAAGACAGGAAGTAACTTTACCTATTTCGAGAACCGGGAAACCAAAAATATCCCTTGGAATTACATTGACGCCTGAGCGAACAGAAAATGAAGGAAAGGCGCCATGCTCGTGCAAACATATGGCCTGTTCACAACCTGAATTGCCAAAGCCGACCACCAATACATTCTTGCCGGCAAAGGCGGTTCCGTTTTTGTATTGTGCGCTGTGCAAAATACTCCCTTTAAAAGAATCCAATCCTTCAAAGTGGGGCATCTTAGGCTTTTGATTCCGGCCTGTGGCGACAATCACAAATTTCGATTCGTATTTTCCATTGCTTGTTACAGTAACCCATTTATCGGTCTCCTTCTTTACGGACAGCACTTCGGTATTCAATTGAGGAAGAATTTTCATCTCATCGGCATAACGATCCAGGTAGTTTACGACATCCTGTTTGGCGGGATATTTGGGTACTGAACGATCAAAATTTATAAACGGGAGAGCTGACCATTTTTTGCTGGTATGCAAATGCAGGCGGTCGTAATGGTTTCTCCAGGCTGTGCCTACTTGAGATTGTTTTTCCAACATGATAAATGCAATACCTTCTTTTTGCAGGCAGGCGGCTGATGCGAGCCCTGCTGCACTGGCACCGATTATCAAGGTATGCGTTGAAGTCATGAACCTGGTTATTCAAATGCGGCAAACACTGAAAGCACATGCAAAATGCACGTGCGGGACGTTAATCATGGAAGAAATCCATCATCACACAGATTATTCATCCGGCAAATCCGGCGCATGCTTCTGATAGGCGTCAATAGTATGAATTGACCCATCCGGGTTATAGGTCAGCTCCGTAACTTTAACAGTGCGCAAATGCGTTTGTCCACCTGACAACACGCTGTCATGATAGAAGAGATACCATTTGCCTTTAACTTCAACTATAGAATGGTGATTGGTCCAGCCAACAACCGGATTCAGGATTACACCCTGGTAGGTGAACGGTCCGTATGGGTTGTCACCGATAGCATAACAAATGAAATGAGTGTCACCCGTCGAGTATGAGAAGTAGTACTTGCTATTGTACTTGTGCATCCATGACGCTTCAAAGAAGCGTCGATCGTGATCCTTTCCCGGCAGTTCATTGCCATCCTGATCCACGATTTTGATTTCTTTTACAGATTCATCAAAGGCGAGCATGTTCTTACTCATCCGCGCCATACGGGCTCTGATGGCTGGGGCATCATCTTTTTGCAGGTCAGTCTTGGAGCCATTCGCTGCATAGGTTCCCGTACTCCAGCGCTGGAGTTGCCCGCCCCATATTCCACCAAAGTACATATAGTATTTTCCATCGTCGTCCTTAAACACGGCCGGATCCATGCTGTAGCTGCCGGCGATGGGTTCAGGCTCGGCCTTAAATGGACCTGATGGTGAGGTACTCGTGGCAACACCAATTCGGAATACATCTGCTTTGTCTTTGGCTGGGAAATACAAATAATACGTGCCGTTAGCATAGGCGGCATCAGGAGCCCACAGCTGTCTGCCGGCCCAGGGGATGTCTTTGATATCCAACGCCACGCCGTGATCGGTTACCGGGCCGCCAATACTGTCCATTGACAACACATGATAATCCTTCATATCGAAGTGGCCACCTTCATCGTCCTGCGGTACATTAGACTCAATATCATGGGATGGATAAATATAGATTCTTCCATCAAAGACATGGGCGGAAGGATCAGCCGTATAGATATGTGTTATCAGTGGTTCGGAAATGGGGATTGGTTTTGTTTCCTGTTCCTGTGTTTCAGTATCATTGGCTTGCGTTTCTGAGTCTTTCTTTTGACAGGAACCAAGTAAGACAGGAATGCCCAGCACCATGATGGAAGTGAAGATTCTGTTCATTTTTTTTAGGTAAGTGTGTGAAGTATTACAGCGACGCAAAATTACAAATAAGTCTTCATTATGACAGAATTGTTCTTTTTGATTTTCCGGGATTAGAAATAAGCATCTGATCAAATGAATATTTCGGGACGCTAAGAGCGCATAGTTCCAATTAAGACCGTAAGAGAAAGGTTTCTGTGAATTAATTTGAAAAGCGCCAGGGCTTCATTAACTTACTCATTCTCAAGATTAGTAAACTTTTCAATAATGTCAGCACCTGAAACAATTGCAACCGCCTTTCAGCGCACTGTAAAAGCATTGACGCTACGTCCTTCCCTGGGGCATGGAACAGGAACATCCATTAGCCGTATCCGCAATGGACTAACCTGCGAGATTGAGGAGGGTCCCTGGAAACTGGTTTCCGATATGCCCACGCAGGTTGGTGGCAACGCGGCGGGTCCAACGCCCGGTGTTTACGGAAGAGCTGCACTGGGTAGCTGTCTGGCTATTGGCTATATGATGTATGCTGCGAAATTAGGTGTGCCCATTTCATCGATGCAGGTTGAAGTGCAGGCGGACTATGACGATGGTCCGCTTTTTGGAGTTGGCGATATGCCACCAGGTTACCTGGAAGTCCGCTATACCGTAACGATTGAAAGCAGTGCGCCGGAAGCAGATATCGTGCGTGTGGTTGACGAAGGGGACCTGCACAGTCCTTACCTGGATATCTTCAAACGTTCTCAGAAATGTGTGAGAGATGTGAAAATCATTCGTGACAAATTGTAATATATGGATCCCCTTTTACAAAAACGGATACAACGTTATGGCTGGGATAAGGCAGCGGAATATTATGAACTGTACTGGATGCAACAGCTTGAACCAGCACAAACAAAATTGCTGGAAATGGTGTCTTTGAAGACAGGCGATTCAGTTGTAGACATTGCTTGCGGCTCAGGGGCTTTCACTTTTCGTATCGCAAATTCAGTAGGAAAGGAGGGACGTGTCATGGCTACTGACATCTCGGATAATATGGTTGCCATGGCTTCCAGGATGGCATCTGAAAAAAAATTGGAGAACGTTGAATTCATACGAATGGATGCGGAAGCATTGGACATTGGCAACGCTTTGTATGATGCATCAATTTGTTCACTGGGACTGATGTATGTACCGGATGCGGAGAAGGCGATCAGGGAAATGTATCGCGTGGTTAAGCCAGGTGGTCGTGCCATCGCTTCCGTTTGGGGTCAACGCAGCCGTTGCGGATGGGCTGATATCTTTCCCATCGTGGAAAGCCGCGTGAAATCTGAAGTGTGCCCGCTATTCTTTCAATTGGGTTCAGGATTAACAATGGAAAAAACCTTCGTGGATGCTGGCTTTTCGGGCGTATATACTGAAAGGATTAGCACACTATTACACTACGCGTCGGCGGAAGAAGCCTGCGGTGCGGCTTTTGCGGGGGGGCCAGTGGCCCTTGCCTATTCGCGGTTTGACGAAAAGATGAGAAAAGAGGCGTTTGCGGATTATCTTACCTCCATAGCGAATTTCAAAAATGGAGAGGGGTTTTCAATTCCGGGTGAATTCGTGATAACCATAGGATTAAAAGACTCCTGATAACGACACATCAATTTCTATAAGAGGTTACTGGTGCCTATCTTGTATAGAGTTTCAGGAAGAAGTAAACGCGAACTAGAATACGCATATTTTTTCCCGGACCAGCCTGCATAGTGATTGGCTGGTCGCTCAATCTCCGGTTTTGGAATTATTAATCCGGGCACATGGCTGCAACTGCTGAATTTGATCCTGCCGATGCTGTTGATGGATTATATACGCCATCCAGAAGTCTGACGGGTCTCGCATTGGATCTTGTCAGGCCCTATCACAAGTGGTTGATCACTATCTTTTTTGCGATGCTGGTGGAGACCATCATGAGCCTTGCATCTCCATGGCCGTTGAAAATCATCATTGATAACGTGATTGGAGACCGCCCATTACCTGAGTGGCTGGCCTGGATAAAGGAATTGTCTATCGGCTCGAATGAAATGGCGCTTGTGGTGGTAGCCGGCGCAAGCGTCGTCATTATCGCCGCGATTGGCGCGGTATCGGAATACATCGATAAATACTTCACGGAAAGCGTGGCGCAATATGTGGCGGACGATCTCCGCAGGCGTTTGTACCACCACTTGCATCGGCTTTCGCTTTCATTTTATGACACGCATCAGATTGGTAAATTGTTGAGCACCATGACGTCTGATGTGTCCACAGTTCAGGATTTTACATCCTCTACACTGCTGAATATTATTGTGGATTCACTCTCCATAGCAGGTATCCTCGCCGTGATGTTTTCACTCAACTGGGACTTCGCCATGGTCGCTGTTGGTGTTGCTCCGTTTTTATTTCTTTTCCTGGCGCGATTCAAGAAAACTGTAAAGGAAGCAACACATAAGGTGCGTTTTGAGCAAAGCAAGTTGCTTGCCGTGCTGGAACAAGGCCTCGTATCCATGCGCACCGTGAATGCTTTTGGACGTCAGGCTCTGGAGGAGGAGAAATTGAAAAAAATAAGCCTTGCAACGGTGTCAGCTTCCCTGAAAGCCCGGCGGCTTAAATCATTTCTGTCTCCCGTCGTAACGATTACCGTTGCCCTTTGTATCGCATTTGTGCTCTATCGGGGTGCAACGCTCGTGCTAATTGATGTGATGACGTTGGGTGCATTGACTGTTTTTCTGGCCTACCTGAACAAGTTTTTCAGTCCGGTAAAGGATCTTGCCAAGTTGACCAATACGATCGCGGGTGCAACGGTAGCCCTGGAAAGAATCCAATCCATACTCGACACCGACACGGTTATCAAGCAGAAGCCAAAAGCAAAAAAACCTGGAAAACTCAAGGGAGATATAGTATTCGATCATGTATTCTTTTCATACGACGGCAAGACCCCCGTGCTAAATGACCTCAACCTCGCCATCAAATCCGGTCAACACATCGGAATATGTGGCCCTACAGGATCGGGTAAATCTACCCTTGCAAGTCTTATTCCCCGCTTCTACGATCCCACCGACGGACGGGTTTTAATCGATGGCAGGGATGTAAGAGATTATCAACTCGATGGACTGCGCAGTAAAATCGGTTTTGTGTTACAGGACACCGTATTATTTTATGGTTCGGTAAAGGAGAACATCGCATATGGAAGGCCTGACGCCTCCGAAGCGAAGATCAAAGAAGCAGCGAGATTGGCGAACGCCGAAGAATTTATTTTGAAAATGCCGCATGGCTATGATTCACTGGTTGGTGAAAGAGGACTGACGCTTTCCGGTGGTCAGCGACAGCGCATTGGCATTGCCAGGGCACTGATCCGGAATGCTCCAATTCTCATTCTCGATGAACCCACTGCGTCGATTGACCTGGGATTTGAAAAGATAGTATTGGATGCGTTGGAAATATTAATGAAGGGAAGGACAGTGATTTCTCTTACGCATCGCCTGAATACCATTCGCAACGCCGATAAAATTGTGGTCTTGTCGGAAGGGGCAGTTGTTGAGGAAGGAACACACGAAGCACTTATCGCGATGGATGGCATCTATGCTGGGCTTTATCAACTGCAGCACGCTCCGTTGTAAGAATTCTTGAACGTAGTGATGGCGATGTGATCAAAAAAGACACGGAGTGTTCACATCAACCTGATCTTTTTTTTGTCATGTTGCATGCCGAAGACATCCTGCTATGTTCAATACAACGCTTTGTCTATAGGAAATTCTTTCCCAGCGTAAGCTTTCTTACTTGTCCAGTCTTCTGCTGCATCAGACCAATAACCATCTGATGCCGGTAAACCTAGTGGTAAAAATGCTTCCGTACACAAATACAGACTCCCGGTCGAAATATAAGATTCGCCAACACCCGGCTGATGTCCACAGAAACCAATAGTAAGCCAGCCGTTGCTGTCAAATGTACCAGGTGCTTCCATACTTTTCTTGATAACGGCTGTTAATGCACTTCTTACCTGGGCAGGTGGCAATGATGGGGGTAATTTTTTACTGAGCGCCATTTGGGCCAACAACTGAAATGCACCACAACGATAGGCTATTGATCTTCCAATGGGTGGAAATGTTCCCTCCGGGGATATTAATCTTTCCTGAATTTCAGCATAGCGTTTTGACCGGGTTTCGAGCGCAGTCACGATATCGGTCAGTTCGCCCAATTCCTGAACTATGGTTGCAACCACATCGAGTAGCATGGGATGTATTACATAGCTATTGTAATAGTCAAAGTGAAAGGCAGGACCATCACCGTAAACCCCGTCTCCTTTGTACCACGCCTCGTGTTGTTTAATGGCATAATCAACGCGCATCGCATCATATTTTTTTGAAAACTTCAAGAGCGCTGCTTCGACCATAGCGGAAAACAATAACCAGTTGCTGTAGAAGGGTTTGATCGTGCGCGTGGAAAGGAGTGCAGTGATCAAATGATTTTGTGTCGTGGCATCAAGATTTCCCCATAATTGTTTTGGCGCACGGAGCAAAGCATGCGCTAAAAACGCAGCATCCACCAGCGGTTGCGCGTCTTCTGTAAAATTCATGAAATTTGCAGATGATGGCGTGACGGCATTCCTGATGGACGCGACAGATAATTCTATAAATTCTTTTCTTACCTTACCTTCTGCCGTACTGTCTGCGCCAAGTTCCAACCAGGGCGCTAATCCGGCAAGGGTTCTTCCCAATGCTTCCAGATAGGTAACCTTCTTCCTTCCGGTCAACGCTCCGGCCACTGCTTCCACGGGCATACGTTCTTTCAGTTTGTTTTCGCTTAGCGACTGTAATACCGGTTTTGCAATGCGTGTGAGCATCGCGATCCAATAATCCCGGTCGTGCTCAAGGACAAAATTCTTCGCCTTTGCAATAGTCCTGGGATATTCAAGCAGGCCGCCCGCCCCAAAAAAAGTGAGTCCCCTTAAGAAATGCCTTCTCTCCATAAAAGAATTTTGTTTAACGATTTAATGTTTATGGCCTAAGACTTTGAGGCCTGCTGTTTCCGATCTGAAATCAGATCTCTTTTCCAAAAAGCAAATAACCTTCTGCTGGTGTGGCCCAGTTCCTGATGCGTTTTTAAGAATTCACCGCGCACTACTGCCGCAGTTTTTTGTTTGCTTTCCGGACTCCAACCGGGCGGCATGAACAAATACAATAATTTGTTTTTTAATCCCTTTGCATGAATTACATCCTTAACCAATAATATGCATTCTCCGAAATAGAAATCAATGAAATTCGTAACATCCAACTCGCGGGTGATGCCATACTCCATCTTCACTTCCTTTCTTTCTGGCTGAAGGGTTCCAAATAGCCAATCCCAAAAAGGAATCAACACGCAGAAATTGGTATCGATGTACAATGGATTCTTAGCATGGTGCACCCTGTGATGCGATGGCGTGATCAGCAGGTGTTGCAGGATGCCAAATCTACCATCCTGGAAGGACCGTTCACCGGCGTGGATAAATGTTCCCCATGTGCCGTCGATTACGAGTATGATCATCACCATCGCAGGTGTCACGCCAAGCATCATTAATATGGGGACCTGAATAATGGCGGTGTAATAACCTTCTGCAAAAAAATGTACCCAAGCTACAGTAAGATTCATTTCTGATGGTGCATGATGCGGCGAGTGGAGACACCAGAAAAGTCTGATTCTATGGGCGGTGTAATGCCAGATCCAGTATGACAACTCCCAAATCAGGTAAGCATAAATCCACCAGTACCACTGTGTGCCTACTTTAAAAAGAGCAAATTTTTGGAAATAGGGCATCCAAAGCGCATACACAAATATGACAATGACCTTCGATATATACTCATTGAAAACTTTCGCGAGAAAATTGGACTTGTAACGCGTTAGTATCTCAGCGCTTATACTAAAAAATCTTTTGAATCTGGAGGCAGTTGGTGGTGCGTAGTTCAATGGAGAATTTACCTGCTCTTTATTCCAGGCCCCAACAATAAGTTTGATTAATTCCAGCAATATGAAAAACGTGGTGAGCATCGAAAGTAATGCAAGCACACTTTTATAGTATTCTTTTGTCTGGAGAGGAGTCATTAATTCTCCTACATAACCTTTGCCCATCAGGCTTGTCCACGTGGATTTTGAAAAGCCCTCGACCAGCCCATAAAGAATGGTGGCGGCGACGATCACAAAAACAATGTTCTCGATGTGCTTCCAATATTTACCGAGTTGGGGCATCTTGTTAAGGTAATTACGTTTGGCCGAACTTGGCGCTGATAAAAATAAAGGTAATATATGAAGTCATGGATTAAAAATAATCCTGCAGAAGTGTTTACAGGGCATTTTGCAGCATATGAATGCACCGAAGCGTCACACGCACACATCGGTTGCAGCCTTTGTGTTAGGTAATGAACGGACCTTGACCTTTGTCTACTTCACGGCAACGATTGATCCTGCTACAGCATAGCTTGAGCCATCAGTGAGATTTGTTTCGATTCCATTTTTCCAGAATTTGGCAATGTAACTGCCGCCTATTATTGCTTCATGACCGGCCAAATACACATCATTTTCCAATACTGCGATGGAAGTAACATTGTCCCCGGTTGATCCATCCGTAAGGTTAACGGCTATCCCGTTTTTCCAGTACTTTACAACATTACCTTCCCGGCCAGCCACATAGACGTCATTTCCTGCAATGGCGATGGATACTGCATAAGCCCAGGTTGAACCATCGGACAGATTTGATGCGATACCGTTTTTCCACAATTTGGCAATACCAATTTGATTAACTATTTCCACCCCCGCAACGTAAACATCGTCTCCTGATACTGCGATAGCGCCCGTACGTTCTTGCTTCGAGCCATCGGAAAGGTATACTTCCTTACCATCCTTCCAGTACTTGGCAAAGTTACCTTCATAACCCGCGACATATACATTATTTCCTGACACAGCTATTGACGTGGCGCGATCAGCTTTTGAGCCATTCGTAATTGGCAGCGGCGCGTTATTGTTCTTCCAGTATGTTATCACATTTCCTCTATTACCGACAATAAATAAATCATTGCCTGACACGGTGAGAAACATTTTGTAATCCGGACCATCTATGATGTTTGTTGCTACGCCGTTTTTCCAGTACTTCATAACACCACCTTCACTGCCGCCTACGTAGATATCATTCCCCGAAACTGCGATTTGGGAAGCAATTGCCTCTTGCAATCCGTCGGTGAGGTTAACAGCCATACCATCCTTCCAGTACTTCGCTACCGACCTTGGGTCTTCATTAACGGCCAAATAGACATCGGTTCCTGATACCGCTACCGATGTAGCGTAAGTTGTATTACCATTGTCTCCAAAAGTCACAGCGAGACCGTTCTTCCAATAGGCCGCAAGGTTCTGAACTTTTCCTGAGACGTACACGTCATCTCCTGATAAGGCTATGGTAGGCGGATATCTGGTGTCGCCACCCGGCAGAGCTACTGCGGTTCCATTTTTCCAGTACTTAACGGTGAAGCCTTCATAGCCCGCTACGTAAACGTCATTCCCGGACAACACAATTGATGTTGCGTTGGCGTCAGATGTTGTGCCATTCGTGAGATTTACTGCGATGCCATTCTTCCAGTATTTGGCAACACCATCTTCGTAACCCGCAACATATACATCCGTTCCTGACAAGGCAATAGCGTTGGCGCCAGCAGGGGAAGAACCATCTGTGAGGAAAACCGGAACTCCGTTCTTCCAGTACACAGCGCTAGATTTTTCAATTCCCGAAACGTAAACATCGGCTTGGGAGATGGTAATGCCCAATGCAATAGCGTCGCTTGAACCATCCGTAAGACTTATGCCAACACCATTCTTCCAGTATTTGGCCGTAATACCTGCAGCCGTAGTTCCGAATCCGGCTACATACGCGTCGTTATCCCCCAGCGCAATGGCCACTGCCCCAATGTAATCGGATTCATCTTTGGAAAGGTTTGCCGCGACACCGTTCTTCCAATACTTAGTTGTACCTCCTTCAACGCCTATAAGATAAACATCATCCCCCGACACAGCCATCGCGGTTACCTCTGCCTCCATTGAGCCATTGGTGAGTTGCACCTGTATACTATTCTTCCAATAGGTAGCAAAAGGGTTTTTTCGCTCATAGCCCGCGATATAGATGCCAGGTGCATTTGGTATTGTAGGAAAAGGCGCGTTGTCATTCAGGCAATTGGATAGAAAGAAGCACAAAGCGACAAGGCAAAATCTTTCGTAGAGCTTAACGCTTTGCTGCTTTCTGAAAAACGCTCCCACGTGGAATTGATTTGAGGATCTAGAAACCAATATTCAATAACAACAAAACATGAAAACTCATAATCCGCTCCCGACAACTAGACTACATTCCTGCGTTTCGTCAGATCATGAAAGCATTCATTAAATGGAAATAAGTTCACAAAACCTCAGTTGGTGTACTTCAGAAATTTGGTTCCCACCAGGGTCTTGCTTTTTGATGGGTCTGCCGAATCAAAATCCCCTAAGGTGATCGTTGCTTTGGTTTCGCCATTGGCCAAAAGTTCAAATTTTGCTTTCATGTGGCCAAGCCCGCCTTCAAATGTATTGTTTCCTTTGTAGGCCAATCCTTCCAGCAGATGTCCATTTAATTTAACAAAAAGTAAATCACCATCTTTGATAAACTCCGCATTTCCTTTTTCCATTGCATAAAGACCGGTAATTCTTCTGTAGCCGGTATCATCTAACGGAAACGCTTTGCGCATAACCACATCAAACTTCACCACATTTTCATTGGCGGAATTCTTGGTCATATCCAAAATCCGATTAACAGATTGCGGGGATGCAGAACTTGTGTCTCCTGCCAGGTAGGGATCTCCTTTGAAATAGATTTGCGTGATCAGGTCCTGATGGTCTGCACTGGATATCCGCAAGTGAATGTGTGCCGGCCTCCATAGCGTCGGACTAGCCTTGTAAGGTACAGGAACAATTGTTTTGAAAGTATACTTCCCGTCACTGCCAGTCTTTACTGCGCCGCGAAATAAATATTCATCAGAGGTATTGTCATAATGCTCATTTGCATCACACTGCCAGGCCTCTACAAGCGTATTACTTAAAGGAGTCTTTCCATCTTTTTGAAAGATGGTTCCACTTAGATGCAGCACATCACCGGAAGTTCCGGAAGGAATAAGGTTACTTCTCATTGGCGCACCGGGCCTGTAAAATGGGCCAAGTATATCTGTGGTTGTTTCAGTGTCACCTTCAAAGCTTTTTCCATTCCAATTGAGGGAACCGAAAGCAGCAACGCTGAAGGCTGTTAAGGTAGAGTTCTTAACAAAAGTTCTTCTATTCATAATCGGCTGGTTTGGTTCAATTTATTTCTAAAGTTAAATGTCAAGTTTTAAATCTTGCTACTCGGCAGGGCTTTCCTTGAAGACTCGCATCTTTAAAGGGCCGAAGGAATAAATATACCTCCAATCAACCGCCAAACCATCTTGTTTCAAAATAATAATTTCAAAAATGAAGTGAAAACGGGCAGGATGGTGTCATTCGTTGGGCACATGTTGCAAATCTTAAGCGCGATTAGTTTTGGGCGTGGAAAGTCATGCTTCCACGCATATAAGTTGTGCTCATTTTTCTGGCAATAATCTCTATATTAAAGGGGATTATTTAAACCGTAGTATGACCATTAGCCGAATAGCACCATGCTTTTGTCTTCAATTCCTTTTGGTCATGGGATTGGAACAGTTTGCAGCGGCGCAGGAAATCTTACAGACGCCGGACATTAAGAGCAGACCGACGGCACAGGCTTATCGTTTGGATCAAGAGCCTGTCGTGGATGGTAATGTCCTGGGGGATGAGGTTTGGGAAAATGTTCCCGCAATTGACCGGCTCTGGCAAACAAAACCGAAAGCAGGACACCCTGCTTCAGAAAAAACAGAAATCCGCGTAGCATACACGACAACCACATTTTATTTATCCGTTGTGTGTTACGATTCCGAACCAGACAAATTGGTCGTCTCTGATGCTCGGCGGGATGCAACTTTAGATAATACCGATAGCTTCCTTTTTATTCTGGACACCTACAACGATGGTCAGAATGGATTTGTTTTTGGGACCAATTCAATTGGCATTGAGTACGACGGACAAGTGGATAACGAAGGCCAGGGGAATTTCTCAACAAACCGATTGCAGTCGGGTACAATAGGCGGATTTAATTTAAACTGGGATGCGTCATGGACAGTAAGGGCGTCGGTGGGTGAGTTTGGGTGGAGCGCAGAATTTGCAATACCCTTGCGCACCTTACGTTTTGCATCCGGCAACGACCAGGTTTGGGGAATAAATTTTCAGCGCAATATTCGCAAGACCAATGAGATTGCTTATTGGGCAGCGCTGCCAATTCAATTTGACCTTAAGCGTCTATCATTAGCAGGAGACCTGACAGGACTTAATCTTCAAAGTCCGGGTAATCTGAAGTTAATTCCTTACGCTTTGGGTCGGGTATCGAGGGACTTCGAAGAGGACCCTTCAGAAACCAAATTCAAGCCAGCTGTTGGTGCTGATATTAAGTACAGCATTACGCCTGCTGTCACGCTTGATCTTACCTACAATACCGACTTTGCCCAGGTGGAAGTTGACCAGCAGCAGGTAAACTTAGACCGGTTTAATTTATTCTTTCCGGAGAAACGTCCTTTCTTTTTGGAAAATGCGGGTCAGTTTTCTGTAGGCAGTCCCGGAGAGGTTGATCTTTTCTTTAGCCGTCGGATAGGTATCGGTCCCGAAGGGGAAATCGTACCCATTATCGGAGGTGCCAGGCTCTCTGGAAAAATCAAAAACACCAATATTGGACTCTTAAATCTATTCACGGACGATGCGACGGAGCTTCAGATTGAGAAAAACAATTTTACAGTTGCGCGTGTCAATCAACAGCTTGCACAACGATCATCAATAGGTGCCATTTTCGTTAATCGCCAGGGCATGGGAGAAAAGGAGAACGATTATAACCGCACCTATGCCGTGGATGGTAAATGGGGTATTGGCAAGAAAGCAACCATATCAGGGTTTTACGCCAAAACAGAAACGCCAGACACAGTTTCGAATGAACAAGCGTTCAAGCTCTTGGCCACATATGAGTGGAATGGATTAAGGTCTTATGTGGGCTATACGCAATTAGGACAGGGCTTTAATCCTGAAGTCGGATATTTACTCCGGTCAGCTTACCGTAAACCAGAAGCTTCAGTGTACAAACAATTTCGGATGGGTGGAAGGTTTGGCCTGCTGGAATTAAGGCCACACGCCACCTACCGGGGTTATTGGAATTTCGCCGGATTTCAGGAGACCAGCTATCTCCATGTAGACAACCATTGGGTGTGGATTAATGGCCTTGAGATTCACACTGGCATTAACTTCACTACAGAAGGTGTAGTTGCTCCATTTGAAATTTCCGAAGGCATATTCGTCACGCCGGGAACTTACAATCATAAAGAAGCGCAGATTGTTTTTATCACCAATCCTAGTAAACCAGTATATCTTAACACCCGCTCAATACTAGGCGGATCATTTGGGGGAGAACGCTATATTAACACGGCAACATTGGGAATAAGATTGGGCGACAAATTTAATTCAGAATACAGTCTTGCGCGGAATGACGTGCGGTTGCCTGCCGGTGATTTTGTTGCCAGTATTTTTGCGGCGCGCCTTACCTACTCATTCAAACCGCGGATCAACCTTCAGAGTTTTATTCAGTATAACAGTGAGGCAGATCTCTGGTCATTAAATATCCGATTTAATCTATTGGAACAGGCGAATACAGGTCTGTTTATTGTCTATAATGATATTTATACGCGGGGGAATGTGCGCAGCAGGGGCCTTACTGTGAAATACACACATGTATTTGATTTGCTTCACAAAAAATAGACCCTATCTATTTTCAGAAACGTATACTTGAATAAAAAGCGAGCTTACTTATCATTTTTGGTTAATTTAGTAATATACTTGTTAGCAAGCAGTATGAAGATTATACGGATTACCCTCGCGTTAATTTTATGTCACATTACAGGCACTGATATTCTTGCACAGCGTGCCGGTGTAGCGAATATTTTTCGGGATGAAGAGACATTACCCATTCGTCTTAGCATTTCAATGAAGGAGGTAAAGAAAAGTATGAGTGACTCCACATACTTCCCTACCGTACTTCACTATGGCAACCCGGATGGAACATTTGATTCGATTCGGATAGGTATCAGGGCCAGGGGCAATTTCCGGAGGAGGCACTGTTTCTTTCCCCCATTGCGAATTAAGATCAAAAAAGAAGACGCTGCAGGCACCTTGTTTGCCGGAACCAAGAATTTAAAACTTGTAATGCCATGTCAAGTAGCCAAAAACTATAAGGACCTTCTTTTGAAAGAATATGTGTGTTATAAACTTTATGAACCCATCACGCCGTATGCATTCAGCACGCGGATGGTGAACATAACATTAACCGACGAGGGCGGTAAGAGCAGCAAGACGTATGAAGTTACTGGTTTCCTCATTGAAGATGACGATGCACTTGCCAGGCGCCTCGATGCGAGCGTTATTGAACAAGCAAAGCTTAGTCCGATGTATCTGCAGGATACAAGTGCGGTCCGACACGATCTATTTCAATACATGATCGGGAATACAGATTTTTCCACTACGTTCCTGCACAACGCAAAAGTTATCCAGACCAGGACCGATCAAAAGATTCCCATTCCATATGATTTTGACATGGCTGGATTTGTAAATGCGCCCTACGCAACATTTGATGAATCGCTAGGAATACGGAGTGTACGTGAACGTATCTACAAGGGTTTTTGCCGGAATGAAATGGTGACGGAATTTGTGCGTCAGGAATATATCAATCTGGAGTCAGCAATTAATGAAGTGATCAATCATCACGAAAGTTTATTTGATCCCAAAGAATTTGAGGGCGTAAAGAAATACATGAATGCGTTTTTTGTCGTGGTGAAAGACGATGGTTATTATAAATTGAATATAACCCAAAAGTGCAGAGAGCGGTAAGCACGGGCGACCAGATATCAATTGCGTTCGCAGCAACTTACCAACCAGGACTCACGTAAAAATGGAATGCTCTCCTAACTGCAAAACCCGGAAAGGCTGCTGCAATGATGCTGCCGCTGCAGCAAAATCATTTGGATCCGCAGTGTTGAATGCAAACATGTGGTAATGATGAGGAATGACCACTTTTGCGCCGATCTGGTGGCCAAGCTGTGCGGCTTCCTGTGCATTCAGGTTTCCGGCGACCCGCCGGGCAGGGTCGTTTCCATTGATGGGCAAAAAAGCGATGTCAATATGAAATGGTTTGAGCATGTCAACCATGCCATTATACCACAAGGTATCGCCACTGTGATAAATTGTCCATTTGCCAAACTGAACAACAAAGCCCATAAATTTACATTGCCCCTCCGCATCGCGTTCGATAGTGTTGTGCGCGGCAGGTACGCCGTGAAATGTGAAACCTTTCAATTCAATCTTTCCGCCATCGGTAAGGCCGATAGGAAAATCTTGATTACATTTTATTCGATCACTTATAAACGAGCGATTGGCTTCCGGGATGATAAACGCGATTTCGGGGTTAACACGCAGCAGTGGCATTAAGGTTTCTGCATCCAGGTGATCCGTATGGTTATGACTGGAAGTAATGATGTCAACCATATCCAGCAATTCCGGTGCAATAACTAACTCGCTCATCCGAACATGTGGCTTAGGTGTGTCTGCGTATTTCTTCGTCAATGAATCGGACAGGTAAGGATCAAAAAGAATACAACGGCCATTCCAATGCACCAGAAATCCGCTTTGCCCCATCCACCAGATATCAAGCTGATCAGTGCCGGCATTCTTCATTACGCTGTGAATTTCTTTTTGCAATGCAGGGCCTTTGCAATACGCTGGGATTAATCCGGATGTAGCCATCATTTTATAGATTCTCCCTTACTTTTTTTACGCCCCTCACCATGTTGATGAGCTTTTGGCGTGATGCCCAACGTGCAGTCTGGCTTAATCCACAGTCGGGTGCTATTGCCAGTTTCTCAGCGGGTATAAAAGCCAGGCATTTTTTAATTCGCGCCACGACATCGTCTACCGTCTCGATGTAATAGTTTTTCACATCAATGATGCCCACGGCTACATCCATTTTTTGTGCAAATTCCGCTATCAACTCCACTTCGGCAAACTCCCGGTTTGCCATCTCAACATGTACCTCATCTATTTTAAGATCAAGAAAATCCGGTAGCATGGGGGCGATGCTGCGATAGCCCACCGGCCTGCCTTTGAAGTTTCCGAAACACAAATGGGTTGAGAGTCTGCACTTGCCCTGGATCGAACCTACTGTGCGGTTAAAGATATCAACAAAACGTTTGGTGTCTTCCTTGTAGGCATAGCAACTCATCGATGGTTCGTCTACAGTAATTTCCGTGCAACCCGCCGCAACTAAATCTTCCAGTTCCCTTTTCACAAACGGCAACAATGCTTCGGTGATAGCGTACCGGTCCTTATACTGTGCGTTGGGCAGTAACCGGCCACTTAATGTGTACGGGCCTGGAACACTGGCCTTTAATGTCGGGCCGGCAGGGGCCAGTCTTTGCAATCGCTGAAATTCTTTTACGACACCCAGTCCGTTTGGCGCCGTGATGCTATCCACAATTGAATTTTTTCCACGTTGATCGTGTGCAGCGGGTCCCCACCGGCGCAAATCGTCGGTATTTTCTTTTATTCCCCTGAGGTATCCGTAAAAAGAAAGATTAAAATCCAGCCTTGTCTGTTCCCCATCGGTGATCACGTCCAATCCGGCAGTGACCTGATCATGGATGGCTGCGATAACAGCATCTTCAATCATTTCGTCTTTGTCTGCATTTCCGAATTCGTGCAGGTTCTTCACGGCAAATTCAAGCCATCCCGGGAAAGGATAACTACCGATGACCGTCGTTCGAAGGGGTATAGGTTGCATAGTGTTTCTGTTTAGGGCTTTCCTGCTTTTTCGTATAGTCGGGCGAGTCGATGTGCATGCTCATCGTAAGCTCCCTCAAATAATTCAATCGCTCTCTTCTCGCCCACAACTGCGGCAGCGCTCAGGACCCTGGGAGGCTGTCCATTCTCTGAAAGTATTTTTGCAACCTCAGCTTTGATGCAATTGATGATCATGGCACCTCCAACGGTAGAGCCGGGGGAAACAGGCGTATCCAATCCGTTGATGTACACCATCGCGTCGCCTACCGGAGCACCTGTGTCCAGCACCAGGTCAGCGAAGTCACTGAGTTTTTTTCCGTCTGCGCGTTTACTTTTGCTTTTTTCAGCGTGCTCCCGCGTAATGATCGCCACAACGCGGATGCCTTTTGAGCCAAAGATTTCTGCCATCTCAATCGGTACAACATTGCAGCCACTGGAGGAAATGATTAGCGCTGTGTCTTGCTTGGTAACATCAAAGTTGCGGAGTATTCGCTCGGCCAAACCAACCGTATTTTCTAAAAACATAGCTTGTCTTTGACCATTTGCGCCCACCACCAGGTTATGGAATGTTAAAGACAGTTCTACGATTGGGTTGAATCCGGGAAAGGAACCATAACGTGGCCACATTTCCTCCACCATAATGCGACTGTGCCCGGAACCGAAAACATGTACCATTCTTCCCGCGAGAATAGTCTGCGAAAAAAATTGAGCCGCCTCTTTGATGAGGCCCTCCTGTTTCGATACAATTTCTATAAGGTGCCGGCATTTCTGTATATAATCTTGGGTGGGTGTCATGGGATAATCATTTCATTTTGGAAATTGCAAAACCAGCTGCGCCAATGGCGCCGGCACGATCAGAAAAATGTGCGAATTTAATCGCCGTCTTCTTTCCACCCGGACGCCATTCGTAAAGGTCAAGAAAATCCTCAAGCGGATCCAGCAATAAATGATCAGCCTGGATAATGCCGCCACTTAAGATCACGGCTTCCGGCGAAATAATATTTATTGCTGAGGCTATACATACCGCTAGTTTCTGCACCGAAGAAAGCCACAGCCAAGTTGCAAAGTGGTCGCCCTTGCTGAAACTTTTTACCAGCTCTTCCGTCGAGTTAAATTTTCCGTATGAGCGTTGCGACAAGGTTGCATTGCCTATTGCATCTTCAATACTGCCTGGCATGTTTGTGATATCGCGCCATGCAGTTTCTGCATTAACCGTAGTGTGTCCAATGTGCCCGGCCATTTGGGAAATACCCTGGTACAGTTTACCATGGAGCAAAAGGCCCCCGCCAACACCTGTACCCAGGGAAAGTAATATTGCATGCTGAAGTCCCTTGGCGGCGCCGAATGTTGCTTCCGCCATCATCGCTGCATGGGCATCATTTAAAACGGATACTTTTTCTCCTATCCAATCAGACCATGTAAAGTTCTCAATACCGGGCAGCCTTTCAGGCATGTATTCAATGCATGTGTTTTCGGTGTCCGCAAGACCAGGAGCCGACAATCCTATCGCATCAACTTTTCCACCAGCCTTTGCCTTAAAATCCGCAATCATTTCGAAGACTGTTTGTTTCCATTGGGCGTCGTCCTGCTCGTTCGTTTCGTGCTTTGCCTCCTGCAGAATGTTTCCTTCGGTGTCCATCAAAATACCTTTGATGTTAGTAGATCCCAAATCAATTCCGATGGCAAGCGACTGCATGGTTAAATATTAATATTGACCTTCACTTATGCTCCAACCTCCATCGACGGACAGTACCTGACCTGTTGTAAAGCTGGAATAATCAGACATGAAATATACTGCCGCACCGTTTAAGTCTGCAGGCAGGCCAATACGCCCGCCATCCAGCGGTTGTTTTGTTTTAATGAAATGCATAATGCTTTCATCGGCAGCAGCACGTTTTGCCATCGGGGTTTCTACAAGTGCGGGTGCCAACACGTTAATTCTGATGTTGCTGGCCGCATAATAAGATGCGATAGCTTTGGAGAATCCAATTACTGCTGATTTAGTGGCGGCATAGGCATGCGTAACAAAATAGTTTGGCGAAGGTGAGAATCCCAATACAGAGCCCATGTTCAAAATTGTACCCGAAGTTTTTTGATCAAGGAAGGCCTTAATGGCAGCCTGATTCGATAGCATGAGTGAGGTTAGATTCAGTGACAGCGTCTGGTTCCATCCTGCTAACGTCATTTCGTGCAGTGGACCATCTCCAAATTTGCGACCACTTCCGCCCGCTACATGATACAGTCCATGGAATGCTCCAAATTTCTTGAGGCACAGGGTTATGGCATTTATCGCAGTTTCCGGCTGCTCAGCATTACCTACCATGGCCACTCCATTTTCTTTGAGCGTCGAAGAAGCCTTATCGACACTTTCAGGGTTCCGACCTACCGCCACAACCCTGGCACCATGTTCGACAAATGCCTGCGCTGCGGTAAGCCCTATACCGGTAGTTCCTCCGATTATCACGATGGATTTTTCATGAAGCCAGGTATTTAGCATAAGCATTAGTTTAGCACAATGTAAGCATACTTTTGAAATTTCTTGAAGGGACAGTGAGCACCGTGGCCTTCAATGATTAGAGGCCTTCCCATTATTATTTTGCACATACTTTTCGGCTGCAGCAAAGCGCTTGCGATAGCGTCACATTTAATTCCGCAACCAAGTCTTCACAGATCGTATGCGAAAGTGGTGAATCCTTGGTTGAAAACTGTCCAATCCGATTACGCTTATGCCGAGCCCAGTGGATTGTGGATATTTTTTAGAGTATAGGAATAGGCATGATGGCGGACTGACAGCGGGTATCACTACTCGTTCTTAGTGATTGCAAGTTGCTGTTCCCTTATCCAATCATAGGCCTCTTGCTGGGTTGAAAAAACACCTAGGTGAACATCAAAGTTCTTGAATTTCTCCTCTGCATCCTGCTTAAAATTCTCCATAGGATAATCTGCAAAAATGCTGTTTCCCAGTATAACCGCATGAATCTTTACCTCCCGCTGACCAAATAATAAATCCTCCCAGACCTCGACCAGCCAATGTTCTGTTTCTTCATCCAATTCACCAAGCAGGGTTGTATCGGCCAGCCAGGCAAGGTTGGAATAGGAATTTTTTAATTTCTTATATTCCTCCAGCACCTTTAACACGTTAGATCTGAAATCTTCACCATCTGTTGCATGTTTCCAGCGATGCCGTAATACCGGCAATGAATCATCCAATTCGCAGGTCAAAAATTCGTTCTCCAGAATCTTAATGATCATACTCAAAATTACATTTTTCCCTTAGTTTCCATAGGTTAACGAAAAATAAAAAAATACAGTGCGACAAGATTAATTTTTTTACATGTGTTAACCTTCAAAAATAAAAAGACATGCAAACGAGGCTAATTTAAAGCCGCAATGAATTAGGATCGAGATATAATAAATCTATTGCCGCCCAAGGTTAAAATTGCTGAAGAAATGTTTCTTACAGTTGGTATATCGTCGGAAGCAAGCACATGAAGTTGGATTTCTCAGGCACATAGGGGCGTTGGTGTCCAGGAAGCGGAAGCGGCATTAGGAGTACGGGCTGAACTACATGCCCGCAGGATGGTCGGTGGCAGCATACTGCGGAAATGGACGGAAAGTATTAACTTTCTATTCAGATGACCGCAAATTAAAGGTGTAGTTATTTTCATGGTTTTTATATTCCCCGGCCAGTTAAGGCAAGCATGTTCAATCGCGGATGGTTGCATTGCATCATAATTTTGAACCGCAATAATCACTAATAATATGAAACATGTTTTCGTGCTAATGCTTTGGGTGTCAGGATTATCCTGTTTAGGGCAAGATGAGGCTCCTGTTCCTGTCTGGAATAATAAACTGGATATACGGGTTGAAGGCGATTGGCTGTTGCACAAACCTCCGGTAAATGCTGCTGTCTATAAATCAGCCGATGGCAAGGATGTTATTTTGTACAATGGACTGGTTAAGCGTGTATTTCGAATTCAGCCAAATGTAGTTTGTGTTGATTTTAGAAACTGTACAACCGGTCAGCAGTTGTTGAGAGCTGTAAAACCTGAAGCGAGAATAGTATTGAACAATAAGGTGTATAATGTTGGCGGGCTCTATGGCCAAAAGGAAAATGCCTATCTGCTTCCTTCATGGTTGGATGACTTCACTGCCGGTGACGATGATTTTAAGTTTACAGCCTATACGGTTTCACAGCTTCCCCCTTTTTTGAATTGGAAATGTAAAACGTGGGCCTCAAATAAAAAACAGCCGACAGGCAAGCTGCTTTCCTTCACTTTTGAGTCATCGCTTGCGGAACTCCGTGGTCTTGTCGTAAAAGTACATTATGAGCTGTATGATGGAATTCCGCTAATTATTAAATGGGTGTCTATTGAAAACGGTAGCAGGCAAAGTTTTGCGCTGAACAGGGTAGTGAATGAAGTGCTGGCGTTGGTCGAAGAAGAAAGCGCTGTGGTTGGCACACCCGAGCAAATGAAAAAGCAGCACGGAATTTATGTGGAAACAAACTATGCATTCAATAACGCAATGCGCTATGATATCAGCGATCAGACTACACATTGGAAAGTTGACTCCCTGTATACATCGCAGGTTAATTATTACTTTGGTACTCCCTGTCTGCTGGAAGTGTACCCTGAGAAAGCCCCCGGCATTGCGCTGCAGCCAGGTGAACTGTTTTCATCGGTGCGCACCCATGAGTTGGTAATGGACAGCTATGACAGGGAGCGCAGAGGTCTGGCCATTCGTAAAATGTACAGCACTGTAGCACCCTGGACTACGCAAAATCCCATCTTCATGCATGTTATCAGCAAAGATGATGATGAGGTGAAAAATGCCATTGATCAGTGTGCGGAAACAGGCTATGAGGGTGTGATCCTGAGTTTTGGTAGTCACTGTAACGTGGAGGACACTTCCATCGCTAATATACGACGTTGGAAAACCATAGCGGATTATGCGCACAGTAAGGATGTCCTGATCGGAAGCTATTCATTGTTTAGCAGCAGAAAAATAAGCGATGAAGATGATGTTATCGATCCGGCCACAGGTAAACCCGGTGGTGCCTTTTTCGGAAACGCACCCTGCTTTGGCAGCACATGGGGACTGCGGTACCGTGATAAGATAAAATATTTCTATACAAATACCGGTTTTGACATCTGGGAGAACGATGGACCCTATCCCGGCGATGTATGTGCTTCCACAACACATCCCGGGCATAAGGAGTTAAGTGATTCGCAATGGCGCCAAATGGAAATACAGAAGGAATTATATCATTGGTTGAATGAAAGGGGCGTCTATATAAATGCACCTGACTGGTATTTTTTTGATGGCACGAATAAGATTGGAATTGGTTACCGTGAAGTGAATTTCTCATTGCCAAGAGACCAACAGAAAATCCTGAACCGGCAGAATATTTATGATGGTACCTGGGAGAAAACACCGTCGATGAGCTGGGGCTTTGTTCCCCTGACTAAGTACCAGGGAGGAGGTCCGGAAGCAGTGCTTGAACCGCTGAGTAAACACTTGCCGGATTATGAACAATTAATGGTACAGTATTACGGCGCCGGTGTTCAGGCCTGTTATCGTGGTCCCAGACTCTATGATACAGAAGCGACGAAACAACTTGTTACGAAAACGATTGGTTGGTACAAGAAATACAGGGACATATTAAACGCTGATATTATTCATTTGCGCAGGGCCGATGGACGTGATTGGGATGGTATCCTGCACGTGAGCACGCAATTAAAACAAAAAGGCTTCCTGCTGGTATACAATCCCACCAAAGAAAAAATGGTCAGGACGATTAAGGTTCCCTTGTATTATACAGGACTTTCAACCGTTGCAACGGTGAGAGAAAAAGATTTAAGCCAAAAGCAGTATACACTCAACCGGAATTATGAGATTGAGTTGAACTTCACGATTGAAGGGGAAAGCTACAATTGGTTTGTAATAGAATAGACATAGCATAGTTGTAGATTTTCTTGTTCTACCACACTGTAGGTCCCTCTAAGAATACTGTGTCGGTGTTATTGGAGTGTTATTGGAACGGTCACTTTCGTTTTATCCCACACAAAGTCCATATTTACGCCGCCTGCTTCACCGCTAAAGTTGATCGTAAATTGCTCCGTTTCTGAGAGGGATGTCCCGGCCGGAACTTCTACTTTGAGCACATCCAAATCATAATTCGGTTCCATGGCGCCCCACTTACCCAGCTCACTGTTCAGACCAACTTGCCAGGATGATTTCCCAGGCACCGCATACATCCTGTATGTCCCGGCCTTTAAGGGTTTACCGGCGAAATTGATATCCCTGCTAAAGGTTATTTCCGTTGCTTCATTGGCTCCTAACCGCCAGTACTGACCGTATGGTTGGAGCGCCCCTTCTTCTTTCTCTCCAAAAATGAGTCTTCCTTTTTTATAAGGCTGGCAGTAAACCACTTTAATGTCTAATCCTTCATGGCTGAATGCTGTTGTTTTGGAAGGGCTATGGGAGCGGGTCGTCATAAGAACGTATGCTGTGATTGCGGAAATAAGAATAACGATTATGCCGAGCCCGATAAATATTTTCTTTTTCATATTAATGCTGTGATTTTGATCTATCGCAAATATACGCGCTATAATGTAGATTTCACTAAAGACAATTCAGTTTAGAATGACGTAAATTTCTTATGTGCGGCAGGCATTTCAGTTAGATATGATTTGAAATAATAAACCAGCCACAGGTTATCATTAATTCCGTTCACGTAAAACGACTATGAAACATGGGCTGGTATACCTATCTTGGAATACGCGTCCTGTTTATTTTGTCAAGCGTCATTAACCCCTGTCAATAATGAATAAATTGTATTACTTCCTTACCGTAAACATCATGGCCGTGCTGCTGGTGGCCAGCACAAATCGTGATGCTCCGATTTTTGGTTTTGAGAATGGCACTCCAGCCATTCAGTCCATAAGCGCGCTGGCCTTTGGCCCGGATGGCGTTCTATTCATTGGAGACTCCAAAAGTGCTGCCGTTTTTGCCGTAGATACTAAGGATAACGTAGCTGTTGGAAAGGGAATGGGAGTTGAAATGAAGAATTTCGATCAAAAGATTGCCTCACTGTTGGGTACGGAGGCGAAGAATATCTCTATTCAGGACTTGGCCGTTAATCCCATATCAAAAAAGATATACTGTGCGGTACAAAGCGCCGAGGGCATACCTGTTTTGCTGACTATTGAAGGTGATAAGGTATTACCGGTGAGTCTAAAGGACATTTCGTATGGTGTTGTTTCCCTTAACAATGCGCCCGCTGAAGATGCGAAGGACCAGCGCGGCAGGCCATTGCGGGTGTGGGCAATATCCGATATGAATTATGCCAATGGCAAGTTGATGGTAAGCGGTCTCTCCAACCAGGAATTTAGTTCTACTTTCCGGACGATCCCTTTTCCTTTCGTGAACAAGCAAGATCAGGCGTCTCTGGAAATCTATCATGCTGCGCATGGCCGTTATGAAACCTATGCGCCCATCAAGACATTCACGACTGCGAAATTGAATGGAATAGATTATTTGGTGGCGAGTTACACCTGCACCCCACTTGTGCTTTTTCCGCTGGACGAATTAAAAGCCGGGTCCCATGTTAAAGGCAGGACTGTCGGAGAGTTTGGCAGTGGAAATTCACCGTTGGATATCATTACGCTAACGAAAGGGGATGAGTCGGTATTATTAATGGCAAACTCTAGCCGTCCCGTTATGCGCGTGAAATACAAAAATCTTGAAGCCTATGCCGGGTCGCTTACTGAACCTGTACCCGAGAGCTATGCTACTGCAGGTGTGGACTTCGTTACACTTCCTGTCGTGAACGTAATGCAACTTGATAAGCTCGATGATAGTCATGTGGTTGTGCTGCAACGAAAGGTCAACGGTGATCTTGATCTCTGGAGTTCAGGGGATAGATGGTTTTAATTTATTTTGGGACCATGCATCTTTGGCGGTATCTGGTCCTGTTGTTTTTTCTTGGTTCATGTTCTGGCCGTGGTGATAAAACCAGTGGTATTTCCATTCTTTGGAATGAGGAGCATGCCATCAGTATCTCCATACCCCGTAGCTATTTTGCACACGTTCGGCCTGATTCTATCACAGATGTATTCCGGGTACATCTCGAAGGAGTTGACCAACCTGCAATTTTAGGGGATGTTCACATCCTGGACGACGCGGTCGAATTCGAGCCCTTGATACCGTTTACGCCAGGGTTGACATATGATGTTCGGTTGGCGGGTGCATCTTTTGCCAAAATTGAGATTCCGTTAGCCGATATGTCAGACCCTCCTGTGCTCAGCGCAATTTATCCAACATCGGACACGCTTCCGCGGAACTTGCTGAAGATCTACCTTGAGTTCTCCAGGCCTATGCAGGAAGGCCAGTCCCTTAAGAATCTGGTACTCTTGAAAAATGGAATGGATACTGTACCAGCGGTTTTTCTTGACTTGAAGCCGGAATTATGGAATACCGAACGTACCATACTAACGCTGTGGCTCGATCCGGGAAGGATTAAGCGTGATCTCCAGCCCAACCAACGTTTCGGAGAACCCCTTGAACGCGAAACAGCCTATAGGCTGGTGGTTGTTTCGGACTGGAAGGATACCAGGGGCATTCGCCTGAAGCAACATAATTACAAAGACTTTTTTGTATCCGTGCGTGACAGCCTGTCTCCGGATCCGGAAACCTGGACGATTGGTGCGCCAGCAGCGGGAACCAGGAATGCGTTAATTGTAGATTTTCATGAACGACTCGATGCGGTGCTTTGCCGTGAAGCTATTCGCATTACTGATGCAGATGGAAATTCACTTTCAGGTGTGATTGAACTCAGTGCGGAAGAGTCAATCTATAATTTCACACCGGAAATGCCGTGGGCAAGGGGTACATTTAATCTGCAGTGTGAAGCGCGCCTTGAAGACCTGGCGGGCAACAATCTTAATCGGCCGTTCGACCGTGACCTAACCATTACTGCGGACCCCTTATTGAAGGAAATTTTCAACCGCAAATTTCAGATTGAGTAAAAACATCTGAATGCTGGTAAGCTAAGTATTATAAGGCTCATCATTCCTCCGCGGCATTACGTGGATGCTACACATCCAGTGATACCGAGTTCACCAGGGTTTCTTACCGGTAATACATGATTTGCATGGCGCGATGTTTTACTGCAGAAATTTCATTCAGTTCAGACAGAGCACAATACAGATTTTGGAAGCAGCAAAAATTGATAGTCAATATTCTTCGGGTTTTGTATTTTTTTTTGTATCTATGAAGATACCTAAGCCTGAAGCCATGAAAAATCCTAATCTTTCGTGTCTTGCCCTATTATTTTTCTGTTGGGCATGCGGAAATCCTGGTAACGAAACAAAAGAAAATTCAGACCTCATCGTACAGGCTATAACGTTGTGTAAAACAACTACTCAGGCCAACTCTTTTGCAGCGACAGAGATTGTCAAGTTGTATTACCCGAGAATGGTGTACGCGGATGATCCCTCGGATTATCCAAAGATAAAGGCCAATAATAATTTGAGGACCGCCGGAGTCCTAGCAGATGGACTGCTAACGGTAAACCTGGAAGTAACCTGGGGAGATTTTTACATGGAAACGGAAGCCAGACCAGGCTTGCATATGACAGCCATTGGCGAACAAGGGGATGTGCCCTCGATACCTGGACCCCTTATCCGGGTAGAAACCGGCACGCGTATACGGGCCACTATTCATAATTCTCTGTCAGATTCTACAATAAGCGTATTTGGTATGCAAACCAGGCCCGCTGAGGTAGCAGACAGTGTATTTATCCTTCCGGGTGAATCGAAAACAGTTGAATTTGATGCAGGGGATCCGGGTACCTATTTGTATTGGGTAAGGCTTGGAAATCATGTGTCAAGTTTCCGCAGTGGATTTAAAGAACAGTTGGGCGGAGCCTTTATTATTGATCCAAAAGGGGCATCAAAGGATGACAGGATACTGGTCATTAATGTATTTACTACCCCTTTTCCGGAAAAGATTGATTCAATAAGATGGCTTGCATCCTATACTATAAATGGCAGATCGTGGCCATACACAGAACTTTTTCAACCTGAAGTAGGTGATACTGTTAATTGGAGGGTTATAAACGCTTCCGTTGAGAATCATCCAATGCATTTGCATGGATTTTACTATGATGTGCTATCCAGAGGAGACGTGCTCAAGGATAAAATATATAAGCCGGAGCTCAGGAGAAAAGTGGTTACGGAATTTATGACCGGTCGCACTACAATGAACATGCAATGGATTCCACGAAGACCTGGTCGATGGTTGCTCCATTGTCACCTTTCATTTCATGTGAACAATGGAATCAGGTTGCCGGATGGCACGGACGGGGAGCATGCTGAGCACATGGCCGGACTGGTGACAGGTATAAATGTCCAGCCCGGACCCAGCGATCTTTTATCGAAAGGAGTACCCCGGGAAATAAAACTTTTTGCCAATTCCTATGAAAGTGGTGAGCAGAAGCGAAACGGGTTCAGCATGGATGGAGAATTTAAGGCCGAGGCAGGTGAAGCCAACAGCCCTGGTCCGTTGCTGGTTCTGAAACAGTATCAGCCTACGTATATCACCATGGTGAACAGAATGTCAGAACCAACCAGTATCCATTGGCATGGATTGGAAATCGATAGCTGGTCTGACGGCGTACCTGAATGGAGTTCATCGGAAGGAAAGATGTCGCCCTCTATTCTACCGGGAGAGAAATTCAGGTATAAGCTTTCACTCATGCGTCCAGGCACTTTCATCTACCATAGTCATTTGGATGATATCAATCAGCTGACAAGCGGCTTATATGGCCCTATGATTGTAATGGCTGAGAATGAAACATATGATCCCGAAACGGACCACCCGTATATTGTGGGTTGGAAAATACCTTTTCCAAAGTCATGGGACGACCTTGAACTCAACGGCCTGAAGGATCAACCTTTGATTAAAACCCACGTCGGTGTGACCCACCGGTTACGTCTTATGAATATAGCCCCTGCAGGGAGAATGAGAATCAGGATGGAAAAAGACAGTGTCACTGTCCCGTTGACAATTGTAGCGAAGGATGGTGCGGATCTTCCAGCATCACAGCGAGAAGAGATATTAAGTAGTTTCAGATACGGTGTGGGAGAAACGGCAGATTTTGAGTTTACACCAACATCCCCCGGGAACTATAAGCTGTATTTTTGGAATAATGAGCCAGAGAATTACTGGGTACAGGATTGGGTTGTTGCAAAAGATTGAGCTGATAGATACGGGAGTACATATTTGCAATTTCATCACGACACTACCCAACTAAGATTTCAGGGTTGAAGCAATAATTCTCCATAGTAAATTTTATGTTGACCAACAACTTGCGACTTAGGTTGAGTATTTACCAGAGAATGCTGTACTATGCATTGACGAGCTTCATCATTCCTTCAGGATAGCGTCCGCCGGATGCCGCGCCTTTCGGAGCAATAGCATTGAGTTCATCAAGCTCCTTTGAGGATAGCGAAAGACTTGTTGATCCCACATTTTCCTCCAGGTACCTGAGGCGCTTAGTGCCGGGGATAGGAAATATAAAATCGCCTTGTGCCAGGACCCAGGCCAGGGCAAGCTGTGATGCCGTGCAGCCTCTTTTTGTAGCCATGTCTTCCAGCTTTTTTACAAGACCAAGATTTTTTTGAAAATTTTCGCCTTGAAAGCGTGGCGACCCCCTCCGCCAGTCGTTGGGTGCAAAATCCTCAAACTTTTTTATGCTTCCGGTAAGAAATCCACGTCCGAGCGGTGAGTAAGCCACAAAGGCTATTTTCAGTTCTTTACAAACATCAAACAGTTCATCCTCCGGATCACGGCTCCATAGGGAGTATTCTGTCTGCAAGGCGCTGATGGGGTGAACGGCATGTGCTTTTCGTAACGTTTCCGCAGACACTTCAGAAAGACCGATTGCTTTTATTTTTCCTGCTTTTACAAGTTCTGACATGGCACCCACGGTTTCTTCAATCGGCGTGTTGGGATCCTTGCGGTGAAGATAATACAAGTCAATGACGTCTACCCCTAACCGTTGCAGGCTTGCATCACAAGAAGAGCGGACATACTCGGGTTTGCCATTCACTCCCCGTTTCGAAGGATCATTCACGTCGCGTACAATGCCAAACTTTGTTGCGAGTGTAATGCGGTCGCGTTTACCTTTAATAGCTTTGCCGACCAGCACTTCATTCTTATGAGGGCCATATGCGTCGGCAGTATCGAGAAAGGTTATGCCCAGGTCGATTGCACGGTGAATTACCTTGATTGATTCTACGTCATCAAAAGATCCATAAAACTCAGACATACCCATGCAGCCAAGGCCGAGTTGAGATGTGTGAAGTCCTTGTGAACCGAGTGGCAGTGTTTTCATAATTAAGGCTGGTTTATGTTTATTGTATATTGGGGAGAACAAAACCTACTCTCAAAGGGTTCTCAAATTTCAGAAACTGGGGCCATATTCCAACATTTCGCCATTGCCGAATATGACGAAACCTCTTCCATTTACGGAGAAGATATTAGATGGTGTGTTAAAATATTGGTGCGGACTGAGTTCCGAAGTCCATATGTTTTGATTTGGATCATACCTGAACATTTCATAAGCGTTCAAGCCATATCCAAAGTTTCCAATTGAAAAAGCGTGACTCATGTATGCTGGCGTTTGTCCAAGATTTGTCCATTGATTGGTTGATGCATCATATTTCCATAGATCGTTATCAACAACAAGGTAAAGCGTTTACCAATTACGAAGTATCCTGGATCAATGCCAAGTGAAAACGGCGCAGTAGATTCCATAGTCCAGGTATCGGTATTCTGATTGTACTTCCAAAGTTGCGTATTTGATTGATTATTTTCGAGCATGTACCCTGTATTTTGCAAACCAAATGCTACTCTGATTACGCCAGCAATTGGTGGGTCTAATTTCTTTGTCCAGGAGTCGTTCGCAAAATCATATTCCCAAAGTTCGGGTGCAATTACCAGATATTCAGTAGTTCCAGCGATATAACCCTTCGATCCAGCTGTAAAACCGAAGTGCTGGCGTCTTGTGCCTGGAAAATCATTCAGTTGATTCCACGTGCTGGTTACTGGATCGAATTTCCAGAACCGATTGTATTCGCCATCACCGAATCCTGAATAAGCTTTGTTGTTATAGATCAAAGATGCAGAAGGTGTGTTATACGGATCAGGATAATTGCTGATAGATATCCAGGGCATAATAAATTTCATGACAGAGAAGCCCTCTTGCTCATGGCTTTCTCGTAAAAAATTGTATCGGAATCCCAAAGGCACCTTGAAATTGGAATTGTCGATAAGAATATCCCGACGTCTGAAATCGCCATTGAAAGGGCCTTCAATATAAGCCTGGTAGAATGTCTTTGCATACCAACCTTCTACTGAAAAAAACACCCATGGATAAAATGATTAAATTGCACTTTCATAGGTTACACCAATAACTTTCCAGTCATGCGCGTTTTTAAATTCGGCTCTTTGCTCTTCCTTTTAGGCCTTTTCCTCTTCAGCAATTTTAACCCTTCAAGTGACCAGAAACAGAGTGGAAAGCCATTATTCAATGGCAAAGACCTTACGGGATGGGATACCTACATTGGAGCGGATTATGATACGGTTCAAAAAAAATTTAGCGGAATTCCCCAGGGACTAAACCACGATCCCAATGGCGTTTTCACTATCGTTATGGAGGATGGAAAGGCTGCGATCCGGGTTTCAGGTCAAAATTTTGGTGGTATTTCAACGTTGCAATCTTTTGAAAATTATCACTTACAACTTGAATTCAAATGGGGAGCATTAAAGTGGCATCCAAAACGAAGTGCCAAACGCGATAGCGGACTGCTCTATCATGCCGTTGGCAAGCACGGGGCTGACGGTGGGTTCTGGATGCGGTCGCAGGAATTTCAAATTCAGGAAGGTGACTGCGGTGATTACTGGGGTGTAGCAGGTGGAATTGCAGATGTGCCTGCCGTAGCGCAACCGGAAAAACGTTTTGTCTATACACCGGGCGCTCCGTTACTGACATTTAGCGAAAATGGACCCCAGGGAAGGAATTGTATCAAGAACCCGGATGGTGAAAAGCCTTATGGGGAATGGAATACGATTGACCTTTATTGTGTTGGTGACCAGAGTGTGCACGTAGTAAATGGTATGGTTACCATGGTGCTTTATAACTCGCGTCAACTTGATGGTGATCGTGAATTGCCATTGCAGAAAGGAAAAATTCAACTTCAATCAGAAGGGGCTGAGTTATTTTATCGCAATATTTGGCTCGAAAAGATTACGGCTATTCCGCAAGAACTACTGGATTAAAAGCGTTCAGCCCCGCGCTTGTTCCTTAGTTCACTGGATAAGTGGTACGCAGCGACCGACTGCAGGAGCGTGATAAGTTGTCATTGGTTTGACATTTTCAATTTGAAAGACTATTTTGTTTTGCATGATTAAAAAGAGAATAATTGGGTTGGTGATCGGATTCTCAGTTCTTACCGCGGTGAATTCGTGTGTTTACCATGATTATAGTGAGATCACGACAGTTGGAAATACCGACCAAAGTTTGTTTGCGGAAGTAAACGAGGCGGGATATGTATATTATCAGAATGGAGACCTGCTTAGTCCGGCCGGTCCAAGTCCGCATGGTTCATTTAAGTTACGATTCAATACAATAGCCCAGTCTTCACTGGATAATACGGGTGAGCTACCTGCAAATGGAGCTTTTGCAGCAGGCGCGGTAATAGTCAAAGAGATATACGAGAACAATGTTTTGGCCTTGTACGCGGTGATAAAAAAATCTCCAGGTGATGCCAGTGCCGCCGATGGGCACCTTTGGGCGGAGTATGCACTGGACGGGTCTACAATTGTCAGCATTACGGAAAAGGGAACCAAATGTATTGACTGCCATAGCGGCACACCCAACAGAGACTTGATACGTACTTTTGATTTGCACTAGCACCTAGACCTGTTTCACCTGGAAGCTGTCTGCTTAAGTGACAACCTTTTTGCACCTGTAGATACGGTGCGTTACAGGCGAAGATGCGGATTCACCTTGTCAAGTTCATCCTGAATATCATCTGTAGGTTTAAATGCGGGCAGACAAGCGTTTTCTTCCTTCCATAAGATGATCTGAGCAGTCATAAAAAGTTTTCTTTCATTGTTCCTCGTAGTTTGATACCTTGTTTTCACGCTTGCTTAAATGAGTTTCTTGCAGGCAATAGGAATCAAATTATGAATAGGCGCACTTCGTTGAAAACATTAATGGCTGCTTCTGCCGGTCTGGTTGCATTGCCCGCCTGGGCAAAGGGATGGTTGCCTGGCGAGTTTGGTGCTGAAAGATCTTCCTTTTCTCCTGCAGAACAGGATGTCCTCTCCAGTGTTGCAGACACTATTATTCCGGCTGGTGATTCCCTGGGTGCGCTTACAGTGGGTGTAGATAAATTTCTGCAGAAACTGATCGACGATTGCTACGAAAAAGATGTACAAGAAAACGTTAAGGTTCAGCTGGCAGGGCTGGCGACGGCGGCAAAAAGCAATTATGGAAAATCGTTCATGCTTTGCGATCAGCAACAGCGACAGGAATTACTGTTAAAACTTTCTGTCTCTGATGACAAAAATGAAAGAGATTTTTTTGATCTCATTAAGTCTGAAACGATAAGGGGGTTTAGGACCTCAAAAGAGGTCATGTTAAGTTACCTGAATTATCAAATGGTCCCCGGACACTACTACGGGTGTGTGGATGTAAAAGCATAGTGCTATGTCAAATTTAGCGATTGATTCCATTCGGAAAAGAACATACGATGCGATCGTTATCGGTTCAGGTGCTAGCGGGGGATGGGCGGCAAAAGAACTATGCGATAAGGGGCTGAAAACATTGGTGCTTGAGCGAGGCCGTGATGTTAAACATATAAAGGATTATCCCACGGCCGGTAAGGCGCCCTGGCAGTTTGTGTATAGAGGTACTGTTCCACTCGAGAAGCGCAAAGATTATCAGTTTGCAAGATTCATGCGTGAAGAAACAATGCATTGGGCGCTGAAAGATGACGAACAGCCCTACGTTCAGGAAAAGCCGTTCAGGTGGGTTCGGGGATACCATGTTGGCGGCAAATCTTTACTTTGGGCACGTCAGACACAGCGGTGGAGTGATTTTGATTTTGAGGGTCCGGCAAGAGATGGGTTTGCAGTTGATTGGCCTATACGGTACAAGGATCTTGAGCCCTGGTACAGTCACGTTGAAAAGTTTGCAGGCATTGCAGGGAACAAAGATGGCTTACCGGAATTACCGGACAGTGAATGTATGCCTGGCTTTGAAATGAGTTGCATTGAAAACTATTTCAAAGAAAGTATGCAAAAGAATTATGGGGACCGCCATCTCATTCAGGCGCGCTGTGCCCACCTCACTGACCCGCAGCCAGTGCACCAGGAACAGGGAAGACACAAGTGCCAAAATCAGGCGCAATGCAACAGAGGGTGTCAGTTCGGCGGCTATTTCAGTAGCAATGCTTCTACCATTCCATGGGCAATGAAGACCATGAAGCTTACGATCAGGCCATATGCTGTAGTACATTCTATTATTTACAATGAAAAGAAAGGACGCGCTACTGGCGTAAGAATCATCGATGGAAACACGAAAGAGGTAATTGAATTTTATGCCAGGATAATTTTTGTAAACGCCTCGGCATTGAACAGCAATGCGATATTGTTAAACTCCACGTCAAACCGATTCCCCAACGGGCTGGGGAATGACAGTGGCTTACTGGGAAAATATGTTTCATGGCACAATTACCGCGGAAGAGCGAATGCAAC
>JAOUDZ010000122.1 GCA_029858965.1 Cyclobacteriaceae bacterium | reverse complement strand
GGTGAGCTTACCGCAGGCATTGCGCATGAAATACAAAATCCATTAAACTTCGTCAACAATTTTTCAGAAGTCAACACCGAGTTGATCGATGAAATGCAACAGGAGCTAAAAGCGGGCAACGACAGCGAGGCGATCACGATTTCTAATAACATTAAGGAAAATCAGGAAAAAATTAATTTTCACGGTAAGCGTGCCGATACAATCGTAAAAGGCATGCTTCAACACAGTCGCAGCAGCAGCAGCGTTAAGGAAGCGACAGATATCAATGCATTGGCCGATGAGTACCTTCGGTTAGCGTACCACGGGCTGAGAGCGAAGGACAAATCATTCAATGCCAGGTTGGAAACTGATTTTGATTCTTCACTTGAAAAAATAAACGTTGTCCCCCAGGATATCGGGCGTGTGATTTTGAATTTGATTAATAATGCCTTCTATGCGGTGAGTGAAAAAATAAAGCAAAACATTCCCGGATATGAGCCCACGGTTACGGTGAGTACAAAAAAGAAGGGTGACAAAGTTCTGATCAGCGTAAGGGACAATGGAAATGGCATATCTCAAAGTGTGATGGATAAGATTTTTCAGCCCTTCTTTACGACTAAACCCACAGGGCAGGGAACAGGATTGGGATTAAGTTTAAGTTATGATATTGTGAAAGCACATGGTGGAGAGTTGAAGGTAGAAACAAATGAAGCCCGCCTGGTCGGACGGGGGGAGGGCAGTGAGTTTATTTTTAGTTTACCCGGTAATAATCAGGCAAAATGAAAAGACTAATTATTTTAGCAGGACTTTTTCTTTTTTTTATAGAGGTTTCTTCAGCTCAGCAATTACGTATTGACAGTCTTCTGAGAGAAGTCAGGACTACGCAAAACGACACCACCAAGTTGATAATGCTGAGAACTGTTGCCCGTATTTATGCGGAAATAAACCCGGACAGCTCTTACCGTTACGCAGAGCAGTCGCTGATGCTTGCCAGGCAATTGAATTTTACACTGGATGAAGGCGGAGCCATGAGAGAAATGGGCTACGCTTTGGTAAATAAAGGAAACTACCCTCGGGCATTGCAAACACTTTTGGCAGCAATGGCTATCCTTGAAGACCGTAAAGTTGAACGAAATGTATTAGTGGGCGGGTTTGCCGGTGATGATCAACTTATGTACCGGGCTGCTTCGCCGTTTGCACAAAGGCTGAGCGAGATTGCTTTCACTCACCAGAATTTGGGAGTGCTGTATGCTAACTCGAACAATTATGAAAGAGCCTGGCAACATCATTTGATAGGCAGGCAAAAGGCTGAAGAGTCTGGTAATGTTCCTATGCAAAGTATTCTTTATCTCACCCTCAACCGTATTTATCTCAACCTGAAAAAAAATGATTCAGCGCTCATCAGCATTAAGCTGGCATATAACAAAGTAATGGAATCAGGATACAAACGGTATCTGGGGAGTGTAGTGTTGAACATGGGTCGTACCTACGCAGCATTGGGAAATACTTCTATTGCCAATACGTATTATAGAAAAAGTCTGACGGCAAGTGCAGCAGATGATTATTATAGAGGTGTAATAGCAGGAAATCTTTTGCTAGCTGACTACTACACTGCATCGGGAAAAAATGATTCTGCTTTTTTCCATATAAAGAATGCTCTTTCAGAAGCACAAATCATGGATTCACCTGATCTATTGTTGCGGATTTATACTTCCTTAAGCCGTTACTACCATAATACCGGCAATAACGATAGCACTGTAAAGTATCAGGCGTTAATTATTAATATCAAAGACAGCCTGTTTAATGCAAAGCAGGCTATTCAATTTCAGGATATCGATTTTGACATGCAGCAACAGCAGCAGGAAATGCAGGCTGCAGAAAAGGAATATCAAAACCGCCTGCAAAAATATTTACTGATTAGCGGATTGGCTGTTTTTTTAATGGTGGCATTAATCCTCCTCCGCAACAACAAGCAGAAGCAGCATGCTAATAACGTATTGGAAAAAACATTGATTGATTTGAAATCTACACAGTTCCAACTCATTCAATCCGAAAAAATGGCTTCTTTGGGTGAACTCACTGCGGGAATAGCCCATGAGATACAAAACCCATTGAACTTTGTGAACAATTTTTCAGAAGTAAACCGTGAACTTCTTGCAGAAATGAAATCTGAAATTGACAAAGGAAACTACACAGAAGCAAAAGCCATTGCGAAAAGTATAAATGACAACGAAGAAAAAATAATCCATCACGGCAAACGTGCGGATACCATCGTAAAGGGGATGCTGCAACACAGTCGTAGTAGCAGCGGCGTTAGGGAACCAACAGATATCAATGCGTTGGTCGATGAATATCTGCGGCTAGCCTATCACGGCTTGCGCGCGAAGGACAAGACATTTAATGCCGGCATCAAGACAGACTTTGATGATACCATCGGAAATATCAATGTTATCCCCCAGGATATTGGCAGGGTTATGCTAAATTTAATTACCAACGCATTTTATGCCGTTACTGAGAAATCTGCCAAGGCCCGCCTTGAGGCCAACGTCGGGCAGGCTTCGGCGGCCAAGGATTATGAGCCTACCGTAACGGTGAGCACAAAAAGAAGGGGCAATACGGTGGAAATCAAAGTAATGGATAATGGTAATGGCATCCCCGAAGGCGTATTGGATAAGATTTTTCAGCCTTTTTTTACCACGAAACCCACCGGGCACGGCACAGGACTTGGATTGAGCATGAGTTATGATATTATCACAAAAGGTCACAGTGGAGAGATAAAAATTGATACAAAAGAAGGGAAATATGCTATTTTCACGATTATATTACCAACAACCTAAATTCTAATAATGAATATTCTCGTAGTGGACGATGAAAGAGATGTCCAGGTTCTTTTTGAACAGCGATTCCGGAAGGAAATCAGGAACAAGGAGATCGAATTTGCCTTTGCCTATTCAGGGGAAGATGCACTTATCTACCTCAGTGACAACAAACACCAGGCTGTTTTGATACTTTCTGATATCAATATGCCTGGCATGAGCGGGCTTGAGCTTCTAAAGCAAATAAAAACAAAGTACAAAGAACCACCTCCGTCGGTGATGATGATTACTGCGTACGGCGACAAAGACAACTACAATACCGCGATGGCATTGGGTGCCAATGATTTTCTAACCAAACCGCTTGACTTTTCTGTGTTAAAGGAAAAATTAAAGGAAATATCCTGATGACTAAGATATTAGTAGTAGATGATGAAATCGATCTGGAGGTGCTGATCAAGCAAAAGTTCCGACAAAAGATTCGCGAGCATCACTATGAATTTATATTTGCAGTTAACGGTATAGAAGCCCTGAAGCAGTTGGAAATACATGGCGACGTAGATGTTGTGCTCAGTGATATCAACATGCCCGAAATGGATGGTCTAACCTTGCTGACCAAATTGGGTGAGCAAAATTCGTTGTTGAAATCAGTCATCGTTTCCGCGTATGGCGATATGGATAATATTCGCGTGGCAATGAACCGGGGAGCATTTGATTTTATCACCAAACCAATCAATTTTGAAGACCTGGAGCTTACCATGGAAAAAACCATTAAGCATGTACTTCAGATGCGGGAAACGATGAAAGCCATTAAGGAAAATAATATCCTTAAAATGTACGTCGACGAAACGGTGCTGAATTTTATGGGGGGACGTGAGTTTGAATCCTCGCTGTTGGTGAATGAGACAATCGAGGGCACAGTGGTTTTTATAGATATCTGCAGCTTCACAAAAATAAGCGAGAATGCGCCTCCTGATACCGTTGTGAATTTACTGAACAGTTACTTTGAGTTAATGGTAAAGGAAATTATCGCGCAGGGTGGGTATATTGACAAGTTTATCGGCGATGCCATCATGGCGGTTTTTCGCAACGAGTATCATCTTGATCGCGCAATCGACGCATGTCTGGCCGTCAGAAGAAAGATTGAACAACTGCCGGCCGCCACAGAAGGTGCTGTTAAACCCGACGTATCAATTGGTCTCAATAGCGGTGAAATGATATCGGGTAACATTGGTTCGGCCGAACTCCGAAGGCTGGATTACACGGTAATAGGGGATGTCGTAAACACGGCGCAGCGACTGCAGGACAATGCGAAGATGGGACAGATCCTTATAACAGAGGCCACGTATGAAAAAGTGAAGGAATCCTTTCAATGCAAACGTGTTGGTGAGTTGAAACTTAAGAACAAGTCGAAGCATGAGGTTGCTTATGAAGTAATTGAATAGCGGTTCCCAGCGCTCGTGGGAACTATCATAAGCCGTAATTGATTAAAAAAGTATAACCGCCAGGCAAATGCAAACCTTTGAAACACTGTCGCTGGCAATTAACGCCCTGAAGGAACGTGGTTATACGAACGATTTTAACCTCCACCCGGAATGGATAGAATGCGCGCCGCTAAGGATAAAGCTTGGTCCCAATGAATTCCACGTAGATGAGGTGCACCGTTTTGAAGGTATGACGAGTCCGGATGATAGTTCCGTTTTGTATGCTATCGCAACTACAGGGGGCCTAAAGGGCTTGTTGCTGGATGCTTATGGCGCATATTCGGAATCTGTGAGCACTCAAATGATAAAAAAACTGCAGATTGATGAAAGGACGAAGCATTGAGCAAATATTGCATTGAAACTTTGGAGAAAACACCTGCTAAGCTATCTTTGCACTCCCTAAAGGGCTCCGGTAGGGGTGAGAATACTACGAAGAAGTAACAGACCGGTAGTTCAGGTGGTTAGGATGTTCCGACTGATGGCGGGAAGGTAGGAGCGGTTCGAAAGTCTAAATGAGAGAAAATAATGGACCGGTAGTTCAGCTGGTTTGGATCTCCCTACTGATGTCGGGAAGGTCGCAGCGGTTCGAAAGTTTAAAGGAGAGAAAATAATGGACCGGTAGTTCAGCTGGTTAGAATGCCTGCCTGTCACGCAGGAGGTCGCGGGTTCGAGTCCCGTCCGGTCCGCCAATAAAGCCTTATTCCGTATTGGAATGAGGCTTTTTTGTTCTGGTTGTTTTTTGTTTCAATATCGATCTTTATATCTGGCAGATCCGCAGTTAGCAAGTCTCGACCCCAGTCGGGAAGGTCGCAGGTTCGAGTCCGGTCCGCATATAGGATGAGATGAAATAAAAGGCCAGTGAGACAAAGCTCACTGGCCTTTTATTTTATGATTATTTTTTTTCCGGAAGCTTTACATTCATTGTATCAATCAGCCACGAATGTTTTTTTATCGCATTGAAGTAATATTCCAATAAATTGAAATAAACAAATAGGTATTTTCGTGGCGAGCCAAACGGATAAAAAACCAAGCCAAACAAGGCTGGAATTAAATTATCGAGAATAAGCGTGTTGAGTATTAAGAAGGACTGCAAAATGAAATTATGAATCCCGGAATAATGCTTCCGGAAATAGATATGTCTTGAAATGATTACCTGTGCCTTATAAAAAGCGGTTAATTTCAATGTTCGCCGCGTTGTGCCACCATGTTGGTGAATTATGGAGGGGGAGCACTGCAGGGCTACTATTCCTCCCATATCTTTCGCCCTTTTGCACAAGTCTACATCTTCATAATAAAGCCAAAAATCCTCATCCCATCCTTTAAGCTGATCAAAAACGGTACGGCTGATCAATACCAATGAACCAGAAACCCAGTCAGGAAATATTATCTGATTGTTTTTACACCTTGCGGCCAGCTTCTTTTTTGAAATTGCGCCATAAACGGATTTTACAATACTATTGATAGTCCATATTGAAGGAAATACATCAAAGGGATTTTCGTCTCTGCCATCAAGACCTTTTTGCTGCGCAGACACGATTGCATATTGGGTGTTCTGCTGAGCCAGATTCAGCATGCCAAGTAGTGGTTCCATAGTAACAACTGTATCAGAATTCAGAAACAAGAGGTATTCTCCCGTTGCGTGTTTTGCGCCGAGGTTATTGCCATTGGAGAAACCATAATTCCCTTCACTTTCTACAAAAGTGAATTCGGTGTATCGCGCTTTAAACTCGTCCAGTTTACCGTCATTTGAAAAATTGTCTACGATGATCACCTCAAATAAAAAATCCGTAGGATCCAGGGACCTTAGAGAATTAAGACATCTCTCTAGCGGCACCCAGCCTCTATAATTAACCGTGATAATGGAAAGTTTTGGCGTTTGCATTAAGGTATTTGTTTTAAAAAATTCTTAAGTTATTAGTTAGGGTTGTATCGGTGGCGATTACAAACTTATTTTCTTTGAGATTGCGTTAAATTCCGATTCCCGGCAAATATCTTACGACAAACTATTAGCCACTATTCCAGCCAGACAGGAGGTAAATTTTCTGTTATTTCAATGTTACTAAATTTTGTGGTTGCTCTTGCGCCATGGTCCTTTACCCAATTTGCCATTTTTTCTACGCCTCTTTCAAGAGAGATAAAACCCTTTGTGTTAATATCAAATGCCGCCCTGATTTTTTCGTGACTGGCATAAGCATGTACAACTTCTTTCCTTTGCTCCACATGCCTCAAAACACCTTTGCTTCCCATTACTTTCATAATAGTCTCAGCGAGTTCTTTAATGGTATAATAATTATCTCCACCAATATTGAATACCTGGTTATATGCCCGATCTACATGTACAGCCTTAGCGATGTATGGGGCCACATCATCGATATAACTAAAGGCTCTTGTCTGAAGACCATCTCCATAAACTGTAAGGGGAATCCCTTGGAGGAGCTGGTTCATAAATATGCCTATTACATTCCTGTATTTGTCACCAATATTTTGGTACTCTCCATAAACATTATGTGGTCGAAAAATAATGTAGTCCAAACCAAACATATGCTTCGCTGCCTTTAAGTCCAATTCAATAGCATACTTGGCTATGCCATAAGGATCCTCGGGTAACGGTCCGGCTGTCTCATCCATTGGCAATTGTTGCTGAGTGCCATAAACAGCTATTGAGGATGTAAATACAAAGCATTTGACTTTATGTCGAATAGAAGCATTGATGAGATTAATACTTCCGACGAGGTTATTATTGTAATTAAATTTCCTGATAAAGTGACTTAAACCTTCAGCTGCATAGGCAGCCAAATGATATACATATGTAAAATTATGCGTTTTGAATATTTCATTTACTAATTTTTCATCTTCGATAGATCCTTCAATAAACGTAGCCTGACTATTGATATTCTCAACAAAACCTCCACTTAAGTCATCCAGAACCACAACTTCATGACCTAATTTTAGTAAATGATTAACAACATGAGAACCAATGAATCCAGCGCCTCCCGTAACTAGTGATTTCGACATGGTAATTGATATATTAATGTAATTTCGGCGGCAAAGTTATAAGAGTAATTATTATATGCGAAATATATATCCTAAATCAAGGAATTATTGGCGTAAACGTAGCTGGTCCGCGTTAACGTTCCCTGAATGAAAATCCCATCCCGTATTTTGCAGCGATTTGTAATTGTCTGCACACCATGGCCATCTTTCAAAAACTATTGTTTTGCACAAAAATAGGCAGTAAATTAGCTAGCAGCTGTTGTTTGAAGTTGTATATGGATGTATTGTTCCGCCTGATCATTGTGTCACATATATAAGATAAAGACTTTTATGTTTACCTGCAGAAACTACATTTCATCCGCATTATTACGGGCTTGCGTGGTTGTAGGATTTGGTATTCTCACGCTCCAATGTGGCAGTTCAGATGAAGTAACCGAACCCGCAGAGTCACCGCTGTCGTTCCTTTCCCTTTTCCCGGTGAAGCAGGCAGTGTTGGTTGGAGATGGGTTTTACTATGTGGTAACCGCACAGGACACTGCAGGGAACGACCTGCCTGACTTTCAACCCAAGTACACAAGCTCAGACCCAAGTGTGGTCCGCATTGAAGGCGATAATCGTATTCAGGCCATTGACGAAGGTACTGTGACGATAACCGCCAGCGCGGGTGGGCAGACTACTCAGGCGACGATCTACGTTGGTGCCAAAACCTACGATTTGGCGACGCTCGGTCCACCCCGCATCTTAAATGCCAATTGTATTGACCTTTCAAAAATCGAAAAGATATCCCGTTTCAGGTCCACGGTCGGGCACAGTTATGTTGACGGCTCAGGTGAGACATGTAGAAGCATGAAGCACTACTTTCAGCCCTATTATCCGGATGTTGATTGGACTACCGTTGATGTATATGCTCCAGTTTCTGGCTACCTCTTAGCCGTTGGGCTAGATGGCATTTATGGTTATAGCGTACTCATTCGGCCACGCGACCTGCCTGTAATGATGGTCCAGCTCTTCCACATCAATCTTGATCCGGGAATAGATACAGGTGGCTGGGTCGAAGCAGGTGACCATCTTGGCAGAATGGCCTCATCCAATACCAGTTTCGACATCGCGGTTGACATTGGAAGTAAGGAAGAAGGAACACTACTCTCATACTTTGATACCATGACGGACGAAGTGTTCGCGGAGTATCAGGCACGTGGAGTCGCAACACGGGAGGCTGCCATTATCTCCAAAGAGGAGCGTGACGCTGATCCGGTACCTTGCGTGGGGAGCAGCAATTTACCGTGCATGGTACTTTGCCGGACTGGGTAGTGTTGAACTGAGCGGATACGATCTCTAGGGTATCCGTTGTACTCAATACAGGGCACACTCAATCCGTAATGAAATTTATTTCTCCAGTCCTACACGACGCCTTAAAATGACCTGTACGGCTATTGAGATTTTCCCCTGGCCAGAATTGGCAGAATTGATTCAACCTTGTCGTTACGGATACCATACATGAAATCATACAGGTTAACCACCGGATCACAGTGTGGTACAATTACTTCAAGTTTATCGCCCACTTTGTACGTCTTCGAAGATTTCTCAAAAGTAATTGTTCCATATTCGTCAGAGCCTGGCATATAGTCGAAGTCAGGCTCTCCAATCACAATCGCATGAGGTTGGTTTAAGGTCAGTGATTTCGAACCTGAGTCAGTGATCAACCGCCCTGGATAATTACTGTTGATAACAGTGGTCATAACGGTAAGTGACGGTGCAAAATCATCAAAGACAGCTTCATTCTTTGCACCACCTATTTGCATATACTGGCAGTCCATAAACAGGTAACTACCCACCTGTACATCGGTAAAGCCAGGTACCTGGAGCATGATATCATAGGTACCGGTACCACCACCACTGAATATCTCCATGTTCAATCCGGCTGCCTTCATCATATCATATGACATGACGGCAGCTTCGAAATTTTTCAATGCCTGCTCTTTTCTTTTTTTATAGCCTGAAACATGCTGTACCCCGCCATCATAGGCGAGAATGCCGCGAAACTTCAGGTTTGGCATTTTGTCTATCATCTGTGCCAAAGCAAGTGCCGGCGCTCCGGGAAGTGCACCGGATCTCTTGATTAAATTAATATCAACCACAACATCAGCAACGATATCGGCAGCCTTGGCAGCATCCTGCATATCAGTTGCATTTTGAGGATTGTCTATAGCCTGGATGAATCCACTATGTTTTTTTCGGAGCGCCATCGCTTTCTGAATCTTTGGAGTGGTAACATTCACACCGGTCATCAAAACATTGCTGATGCCATTGTTCAGCATGATTTCAGATTCAGAAAGTTTAGCCGTGCATATGCCTACTGCACCGGCGGCAACCTGCATTTTTGCAATAGCAGGGCATTTATGCGTTTTAACATGAGGCCGTACCCCTACACCCGTTCCGCGCAAAGCGGTATGGACAGTCTTAATGTTCTGCTCCATCTTGTCGAGATCGACGCAGAGCGCAGGGCTATCCAGGTCCCATTTTGATTTACCAATATCAGAAGACACGGCATCGTCACTATGCGCGTGCAGAGAAGGGGACCACAAAGTAGCGACTCCGGCTGCTGCTGCTCCGGTCAGCAGGAATTTCCGGCGGTTTATGGAATATGACATATTGAAAGATTTAGGGATTGAACCACATCTAAATTAGTTAAAAATAATCAACATCGAAATTAGCCTGGGTTGCCTTCAGCGCTATCACCTGGATGTTGATAGTTATATTTCGGCTGGTCTAAGGCACCGAATGGGTTCTTGCACATGGCCGCGTAAACGGGCAGGCTTGATAGTACTTCTGAGAAGATATAATCAGCGAAAATATCTAGTGGGAAAAACAAGCGGTCAATAAATTTTGATTTGTGTCGTTTCTTGTTAAATTAAGATTCGTCTTTATCAAATTCAAACTTTAACAGCAATAACAATGGCAACTATTATTTTAAGTCATGATGTGAAGGATTTTGCAGCGTGGAAACCTCATTATGACGGCGATTCTCCAAGGCGGGAAGGAGCCGGATTTAAACAACTCGCAGTTGGTACTGATGCCAGCAATCCGAACAAAGTGTACATGATATGGCAGGGCGATCCAAAAGTCCTTGAAAAGATGTTGCAAGACCCGGAGCTGGGGGCAAAAATGAAGGAAGCGGGTGTGATTAGTAAGCCGGAGGTAATCGTAATTAACAGCTAGACGATTCATGACAGCGTTTAAGTTCGTGGGAATACTTACTGTATTTCTGCTGGCAGACGGGTGCTGAAGGCAGTAAGGTTGTAGGTTGTTTTGGCTTTCGCAAATGGGTTTGCTTCTCACGGTTCAAATATATACCATGCGTTGACAAAGTCCGGGGATGAAGTTAGAACATCGCATACAAAAAGTTGTGCCTTTTTCCCGATTCTTAATAAGGCTTGGTCGCTATGGCTTATTCTCCACGTTGCTGATTGTAGTTTCATTGGGAATAGGCGTCGTTGGTTATCAGTTTTTGGACAGCCAGACGTGCTTGACAGCTTCCACATGTCGTGCATGACTCTGACAGGCATGGGACCTGTGGAAAATATGACAACTGAAAGTGGGAAGTTCTTTTCTTCTTTTTATGCACTTTACACTGGTGTTGCATTTTAAAGTATTACAGTTGTTTTCTTTGCACCGATTATTCATCGCCTGCTAAACATATTACAGGTTGAAACAAAAGATACCACGCCATAGTAATGGTTGAAATGAATCCGCCACGATAGCACGCTCACATTCTTCTCTCTTGACGAGCACTTAGTCAGCTTCATTGACGGTTTGTGAAGTTCCCTGAATCCATATGTGACTACTACTTTTGTCGAAAAAAATCTTAGCATCCAAGCTCGCAGAGATTCCAACACTTCATGCTTTCCCTATTCCAACATTTTCATTCTGACTATACTGCCTAACGATTTAATATCCAGATAGAGAAATTAAGGACGGAAGCGAAGCTCACCCACAACAGGTAAGGAACTTGTATCAATGATGCCCAGGTATTGACGCGGTAGAAGGAAATTATCATGAAGAGTATACTCACCCAGAGGAGTAGTATTTCTATAAATGCCCAACCGGGCTGGTGGTAATAGAAGAAAACAAAACTCCAGGCAAAATTTAATGCCAGTTGAATGGCAAAAATCAATACCATTTTATTGATAAATCCTTTGTCCGTAATAATGTAAAGGGAGATACCCATGAGCAGGTAAAGTGCGGTCCAAACCGGTGCGAAGAGGTAGTTGGGTGGGTTGAATGAGGGTTTGTTCAGTTGTGGATACCACGTACTAATACCAGTGGAAGTCGCAAAGCCTGAAATGCCACCCACAGCGAGCGGTATTGTAATGCATATAATAAGTCTGACCCAATTACTCATTTTCTTATTTATTTAGTATTTCGGGAAAAACGTTTTGTGCCAATCATAACCCAGACACTAATTACTTCATAATCTCAGATTCTTCCAATCACATTCTGTACACCTACGAAAAAGTTTCAATGGCGCTATTCTGGTTTTGCACTCCGTACTGTGTTCAATGTTGTGGTGATTACGGAATCCGAACTGGATGGTGCCTGCTTAGTCACCTCATCCCGGCCTTCTCCTCAAGGAGAAGGTGCTATACGACCAGAATGGTGCTTTGTGTTAGAAGTCTCTAATCTTAGGAAAAGAATCCGGAGCTGCGTTAATTCGTTTCCACTATTTTTTTTTGATATTTGTTTTCAAGTCGGCTCATCGAGCCAATGTCGCTAGTGAGATAGCGCATAAGGTTCTGGAAAATTAAACGTTGTTGGAAATAGAAATTGTCACATGCCCAGCGATAACCTTCACAAAGGCGCAAATCCCAAACTGTTCCATTTTGCAAAGCTGAACAGGAAAGCACTAACTAATGCTGAGGATATTTTATGGCAACACCTCAGAGACAGAAGGTTGAATGGTTTTAAATTCCGACGTCAACATCCTATTGTCGATTTTATTGCGGATTTCTACTGCTTTGAATCTAATTTAGTAATAGAAATAGATGGCGGTTATCACAATTCGATTGAGCAAGCTCAGTACGACAGTGGCAGAACTTCTGAATTGGCAGCATTAAGCATTAAGGTCATCCGATTTGCCAATAGGGAGGTGATTGAAAATATTGATTTTGTTTTGCGGGAGATCAAGAAAAATCTAGGATGAGCTTTCT
>JAOUDZ010000121.1 GCA_029858965.1 Cyclobacteriaceae bacterium | reverse complement strand
CGACCGAACTTTAGCCATGTCTCTCAATTCATAAGCGAGCTTGGCGCAACGGGAACGCCAAATGCCCGTTTAATGAACTTCGCTGGCTTCATGCCTTCCGGTGCGATGATAGCTGCGTTTGGCGTGTCGCTTGTTATGCTGCTTCCCCATGGGCTTCTTGCACGTATCGGCTCGGTTTGGATAACATTGTTCGGACTTGGGGTGATCGTAGCAGGAAACTTCTCTTGTGACCCCGGATGTCCCAGGGTAGGATCACTTGAAAATACAATACACGATCAAATTTCAGGACCTGCGTTTTTGTCTGCAATCATTGGCATGCTGTTGCTGGGAATTTCTTTTCGAAACTCGCCTTTGTGGCGAGGATTATGGGTTTACTCGGTCTTGTCAGCCTTGCTTTCGTTCGGCTTTATTGTCGCCCTTGTAAATTCGATTGATTCCTACACACTCACAGGCATGTGGCAACGACTGCTGTTGGCAACAATTTTTTTATGGTGCGGAATTGTGGGCCAGCAGGTGTTCAAGTTGGCTGAAAACACAGGCATTGCCAATCGCAGGTAAAGTGCAATCTTAAATGAAAGATTAAGTACCGGGCAGCCAATGAACAACAACAAAATATAAGAGAAAATGTTGAATGGAAAAGTGCGATAATATTTGATCTTTTGAAGAAAGAGTTAAAGGATATGCCATGAATTCATAATGTATTCAGCCGGCTTGGCAGGCATGCTGCTGTAATTGAGTTCGGGGCACAACGCATCTCCCCGCTATTGAGGTGGCAGTACCTACAAAGAAGATTACTATACTCTCAGGAAGACATTCTTTCTGTATAAGAAGTACAGAAAAACCCATTTCACCAAAACGTAGCAAAGTGCATAAACCAGGACACTAATCGGATCACCTACCAGTTGGAAGAGCCATTGAAAAATTGCTTCTGTTGTGTAGCGCCACCGGATAAATTGCCCGGACATGTAAATTAAAATGGAATTCATACCGATGACGACAAAGAAAAATGCCCACTTTTTGTAGCCTAGTATATCAACGATGTAATAGAATAGTGCCAAGAGCAGTAAACTCCACCCACCTACGTGCAGCACGAAGGAACTCGTCCAAAGATTTTTGTTGATCGGAAATACGGTGTTCCAGAGCTGGGCCACAGCGAGAAATATGAGTCCCATGACAAATAATTGAAGTGCTTTCCGTTGCATTGTCAGCGGGCTGTTCTTTAACAAATTCCCCGCATAAATTCCCAGTAACCCTGTGCCTATTGCGGGGACCGTGGAGACCAAACCTTCAGGGTCGTGAATGCCCAAATAAAGTTTTCCGGGCATGATCAATCGATCTAAATAAGACACAAAATTCCCCTCCATGGTTAAATCACCTTTTGGAAAACCGGGGGCTGAATTGAATAATAACAGCAGCCAATAGCCCAGTAACAATCCACAAAACCATATAATCTGACCACGCTGTTTTGTATACAGGTATATGATGTTGGCAAACATGTAGGCGAGACCTATTCTTCCCAATACACTGCCGAAACGAATTTCAGAAATAGGTTTGAGCGCAAGACCGTTGTTGTAGATTACGCCTAACAGAACCAGTATCATGCCCCTTTTGATTACGCGCCACAGAAGCTGGTTTCTTGATTTCCCTTTCTCCAATTGCCCACCGATAGAGTAGGGTGTAGCAACACCGGCCAAAAACAAGAATAACGGAAAAATTAAATCATAAAAATGAAAGCCATGCCAATCGGGATGCGTTAGCTGATTCGAGATCGCTAAGAAAAATGGTGATTCCGTGATCTTGGCAAGGCCGTGGAAGATTTCTTCGGCCCCCATGATCCAGAACATATCGAAGCCGCGAAGTGCGTCAAGGGAGTAAAGCCTTTTGGACGCGATAATTGGTTCCATGCACTATGCCATTATTTTGACAAATCCTTAACCCTGATACTTCTGAACCTGACAATGGATCCGTGACCCAGAAATCCAATGTGACCTGTATGCCGTTCTAAACCAGGGTGCTCTTTGTGATCCAATGTACCATTTTTTGTGGCCTTCTTGATATCTCCCTCCAGAATTACCGTACCATTCAGCGTAACCTTGATATAGTCCCCTTTGACATAGATCTCTTCCTGGTTCCAATCACCAACCGGCTTCAGAAAACCGCGCTTTGCAGGAATAATGCCATAGACAGATCCATGATATTGCCATGGCTGCAAATCGGCCCAAACCGGCGCAGTATTGTCAATTACTTGAATTTCCTTCCCAACGTAAGCGGCGTCACCTTCCAGTGGCGCATGAATTCCCACGCCATTGTTGGAACCTGGCGTCAATTGGAATTCAAAGCGGAAAATAAAATCTTCGTATTCTTTCTCAGTGTATAGATTTCCATGACTTTCATTGGTAGGATATATTGCAATAGCATTATCCTCAACTACATAATCCGTTTTATTACCCACCCAGTTGTCAAGGTCTTTCCCGTTGAAGAGCACCTCAAAACCATGGTCTTTTTCCTCCTCCGTAAGTTGGTAGGGCTTATTGTCCAACGTGTTCACGTAGATATTGCGGAAGGCCAGGGCGGTACCATGGGCCTGAAGTTCGATAGCTTCTTCGGGAAAAATTGGGAGGTTCCGATCCCAATAATTTTCCATCACCACATTGTCTACTACGAGCACACCATTCAAGTGCACAGTAACACGATCGCCAATCATTTTGATGTGAAAAGTATTCCATTCACCAATGGGATTATCGGCTACTACCAATGGCGTACTGCGTGCTGTCGTGTTGTTGTAGAGTCCGCCTGAACCGACCTGCGCGCCATCTTCGGTGCGCGCAATATCCCAAATCTGAACCTGCGGTGAGCCGCGCAGGTAAATTCCGCTGTCACCATTTTTGGAAATCTTCCAGTCGACAAGCATCTCAAAATCTCCATAAAGTCGTGTAGTGCACAGGTTGGCGCCTTCGCCTTCAAAATATATGCATCCGTCTTTTACACGCCAGTTTTCACTGATTTTGCCATTGGCTTCCTTCTGCTTCCTGGCCAATTCATCTTTTGACATCTTGCTGCGCGCAATGGGGTTCTCCACCAGTCCTTGCCATCCGGCGAGATCCTTACCGTTAAAGATCGATTCAAAACCCTTTGTGTGTGGAAGGCTTTCAAGATAAGTGAGGATATCGATTCGCTCATACTGGCTGTCTGCCCCCGTCAATTTGTCGAGCATACGCACTAACGTATTCCGAACTTCGATTCCGGTAAGGCCAGGCTTGGCGTCTGAAGTAGGTAGCGCAATTTGCATGGCGGAACGGCTGGCAGCACTGCTTAATCCCGGGTCGTCAAGGTAGTCGGCCACAAACATAAGGGACAGAAATGTTCTGACATTTCCAGCTGCACTGAGGATAGTAACTTTTTCCTTGTTGTCAGCAGCCAGGGTCATCATTTCCCGTAGCATTAAGAGTTTCTGATCATCGGGCCAGGTGGACTTGCTTACCTGTTTTACATAAGCCAGGAGCGCGCTATTGTGATATTTTTCCAGATCTTTGTTTTTGCAGATAGCCAATAGTGTTCTGGTAGCCCGATTGTCCTGCCAATTCTCCATCGCTTCGAAAGCAGTCTCTTTTTCTTCCGGATTGCCGTGATAAAAAGTAGACACAACTTTCGTCAGGGCGGTACTATCATCTAAATAAGGCAGTACAGGTAGTAGCTTTATTTTATCTTTTTGATACGCATCATTTACAAGACCGATTGAATTTCTGTCAAGCGCCGAAATAATGGCCGCTTGAATCGCTTTTTCATCTTTTGTATTCGTGGTGGTGGCCAGCATTTTCAACAGGGCATCTACATTACTTCCTGAAGAAACATACGACAATGCGTCAAACGCAGCATCCCTGACTGCTGCGTCTGCCGATGCAGTTTGCTTTGCAACAACGTTAAATTGATCCACAGCCCGGCGTTGTCCAAGGATTTGCAGTAATGCTACTTTGTTTATTGGTTGTGCTGTTTCTATTTGTGGCGAAATGATACTTCCAATATCTTTGTCTGCCAATTGGAGTAGTGCCGCTTTGCCCGCCTCGATCTCAACATCTTCTTTTGATCGCAACAGGTAACTCAACAGTGATGCTGACATTTTCCTGTTACCGCGGCGCGCTATTTCCGCAGCGGCAGCGATCCTCAGTTCCTGGTTGGGAGAGGCGAGTCCTTGAACAAGTATCCCTTCGACAAAGCCCTCTTTTTCGTTGGCTCTGGTTAGCATTGTGAAGATATCAGCCTGAGCCGAACCAGTGGATTTTTTGTATGCCTTTTGCCAAAGCTTGAGCGCCTCGGGAGTGTTCGCTGTCGAAGCGGCGATCTTTAATACTTCTTTCCGATATTCCGCATCAAAGCGGCTGGTTTCTTTTATCAGTAACTTTACAGATGCGCCGGCATCGACTTCCGCCAGGTTATCCAATGCGGCGAGCCTGAAGTGTTGTTGATCCGGATTAACGGTATTGGCCAGCATTACCTTGCTTATTCCCTTGACAAGCTCACGATTACCTTTGCTTGTCATTTGGTGCATGTACTCCACCAATGCGTTCGTTGCTTCCGTTGGATCATTCCTGAATCCGGTATTTTTTGCATGGCGAACGAGTTCATCATTGGAGCTGGCATCTGCTATTAGTGCTATTGACCAAAGTGCGTGCCGTTTCAGTAGTGTGTTGTCACTTGAAGCATATTTGGTAATCAATGGCAAAGCGGGTAGGTATCTAAGTGTACCCAGCCCTTTAATCACCCTGGCCTGAATTTCAGAATCCTCATTGTCCAGTGCGGTTGTCAGTCCCTGACATGCATCTTGTGTACCAATGGAGACCAGTGTTGAAATGGCCTTGTCAGACAACCCCTTGTCTCCGGCGTAAGCTGCTAGTGTTTTTACGGACACATTTGAACCGACCAGTTTCAGGTTATCCATAAAATACGCCTTCACTTCAGCATCATCGGCTTTGCCCAGTGCAGCCAGGTATGCCCGCTCAATCTGTTGCTTTTGAGCTTCAGTAGTGGCATACCGGGTAAGCAACGACACGCCGTATCGGAATGGTGTCCCCGCTATCATTCCATTGGGCACCACACCATCAGTCAAAATCATCAAACCTTCATCGCCAAACCCGATCAATTCTTGAAACAATCTATTGGCTTGCTGGCTATCCGTGGCAGGTAGTAAGGCAAGCAGGTCAGCAACTTTTGTCTTTGCCGATCTATTGTCCTGGGCCGCCAGCAGGAATGGCACCAGTAATAGCAACAAGATGTGAATGCGTAAGTATCTATTCAATTTCATTTCAGTTTTCTTAGGTCGTTTAGATTTTCCAGTTACCTCTCATGGGTTGATTGATCAGCCTGTTGGCTGCTTCATCGTTGATGAATTCTTGTTTCACCGGGTCAAAATCCAATGATCTCCCCAGCTGAAGCGCTATTTTCCCCATGTTTACGATGGTGCTTGAACGGTGGCCGTTTATTTCGTTTAGTCCGAATTTCTTGCGGCTGATTACAGATTCAGAAAAAATCGAGACCTGGGGTTCCGGGTCAGGGAATGTATCGATCACCTTTAGTATGTCCGGGATATCGGATTTGAAGCCACGGTATATTTTTCCTTTCGGGCCTTCTATGTATGGCACCTTGGTATCTTTATTTTCACCATCCAGAATAATCTTGCAACCGTCGGCATAGGTAAACTCTATTCGTCTCCATGTGCCTACTGCATCATCATGTTGCTGTGGACAATCGACATCTACGCGAATAGGGCTAGTGTTGTCTTTTCCTAAGAAATATTGTACCGGGTCAATATAATGTTGCCCCATGTCGCCAAGGCCTCCGCCATCATAGTCCCAGTACCCCCTAAAGGTACTGTGCACGCGGTGAGGATTGTACGGCTTGTACTGTGCCGGGCCAAGCCACATTTCATAATCCAGTTCCGGTGGCACGGGTGTTGGCTCGAGGTTGGTCTTTCCTACCCAGTAGAACTTCCAGTTAAAACCCGTAACACCGCTGATGGTAACTTTCAGGGGCCATCCCAATATTCCGCTATCGACTGCTTTCTTTATTGGCTTCACTGTAGTATTCATGCCGTAAAAATTGTCTTTAAAGCGAAACCAAGTATTGAGTCTGAACATCCGTCCATACTGCGCCATGGCTTCAACCACCCGCTTCCCTTCACCGATGGTTCTTGTCATTGGCTTTTCACACCATATATCCTTTCCCGCTTGTGCTGCCATAACAGAGATGATCCCGTGCCAGTGCGGAGGGGTGGCAATGTGCACAATGTCAATATCCGGCTGGGCCAATAACTCCCTGAAATCTGAGTAGCCCCGTACATTTCCTCCCGCCAGGGCGATGGCATCCTGAAGATGCGTTTTATCCACATCACACATGGCGAGCAGTTTTGTGCCTTCATACTCAATATGTCCGCGTCCCATTCCACCAACGCCGATAATGGCCTTGGTGAGCGTATCGCTTGGTGCAAGAAAACCCTTGCCACCCAATACATGGCGTGGAACGATCGCAAAAGCGCCAAGCGTAATGGCCGATTTTTTAAGGAATTCTCTGCGGGAATCCCTAAAACCGCCTTCCATATTTTTTTTCATCGCGTTAAATTATAACCCCGTAATTCAATTTGTCAGTCAAGGTTGACCATAATGCAAATAGGATATTAATCGAGGTTTTTAAAACTTTTTTGCGTGCAAAGTATATAGACTATTAAATTTTACCTGCTATGTGTGAAAGACACATCACAATAAAGCACACAACACGGGCCTTATTTTCTTTCCACGAAGCCCGATTTGTGTCCAGTTTGCTTATGTTCTTTGCCCTGTGTAGGAATCAATATCCGCTGTTTGCGTAAATTGTAGACCATGGAAAAGGGTACCCTGGAACAATACACAATACAATGACACGGAGGGATCTTATCAAAAGGGCATCTTTGTTAACGCTGCTGGCCCATCCGCATACTTTTGTTAATGCCCTGGCTAACCCCTCACGGAACAGAATCCGCATAAGCGCCTGCGATTGGTCAATCGGCAAGAATAGCGATCTTGGCGCTTTTGATGTGGCGCTGCAAATAGGGTTGGAAGGTATTCAGGTAAATGTCGGATCCACCGAGAATAACCTTCACTTGCGTGAGAAAGGACTTCAGCAACGGTACCTCGAAAAATCAAAAGAAACCGGTGTAAAGATCTCCAGCATTGCTGTTGCAGAACTCAACAAGGTGCCATATAAATCGGACCCACGAACAGAAGCGTGGGTTTCAGACAGCATTGACGTCGCGAAAGCATTGGGTGTCGAAGTTATCCTACTGGCTTTCTTTGACAAAAATGATCTCCGGAACGATGATGCCGGTAAGAAAGAAGTGATTAGCCGACTGAGAAAAGTGGCCCCCAAAGCAGAGCGATTGGGTATCACATTGGGCATTGAATCGTATTTGAGCGCCGAAGAGTTGGTGGAGATCATTCAAAAAGTGGGATCCAGGAGTATCAAGGTCTACTACGATTTTCGCAATTCGGCTGATGCCGGTTATGACGTCATTAAAGAAATCAAGTTCCTGGGCAGGAAAACCATCTGTGAGCTGCATATGAAAGAGAATGGTTTTTTACTTGGGGCAGGTACAATGGATTGGCAGAAGATAGGTCGCACACTTTTGGATATGGGCTATTATGGTGACGGCTGGATGCAGATTGAATGGTCAAGTCCTCAAGGTGCCGATATTGTACAGAGCTATAAGCACAACCTTAAATTTCTGAATGACATTTTCCATGCGTAACCTAAGATATTTAATGCACAGCAGGATTCTTCCCCTGCTTGGCTGCACCCTGGCTCTGCTGAGCTTTGCGTTCCGCTGTAGTCAGAAACAGGAAATGCCGGCAGATATTCCCGTCCTGATTTTACCAGAAGATCTTGAGGCAAGTTTGTGGGCCGAGTCGCCAATGTTTTATAACCCAACCAACATGGATATTGACATAAAAGGCAGGGTTTGGATTACTGAAGCGGTCAATTATCGGAATTATAACAATGATTCCACTAAGGTACTGCACCATACGCGCGGCGATCGGGTAATGATTCTGGAAGATACGGACCAGGATGGGAAAGCCGATGTGTCAAAAGTCTTTGTGGAGGATAAAGACCTGGTTTCGCCCCTGGGAATAGCCGTGATCGGTAACAGGGTAATAGTGTCGTGCTCGCCCAACATCATCGTTTATACTGATGATGATGGTGACGACAGGCCGGATAGTAAACAGATATTTCTAACCGGGTTTGGGGGAAAGGACCATGACCATTCGCTGCATGCTGTCGTGGCCGGACCTGATGGCAAATGGTATTTTAACACCGGAAATGCTGGTCCTCATATTGTGCAGGACAAGGCAGGATGGACGCTTCGGTCTGGAAGTATTTATACAGGAGGGTCTCCCTATAACGTTAAAAATCAGGGTAATATGAAAAGTGATGATGGAAAAGTGTGGGTGGGTGGATTGGCGCTCCGGATCAACCCCGATGGTACAGGCCTCAAGGTGATGGGCCATAATTTTCGGAATTCGTATGAGTCGATTATCGATTCGCGCGGTGATTTATGGCAGAACGACAACGATGATCAGGTTGTTGCATGCCGCACCTCGTGGCTGATGGAAGGTGGCAATGCTGGATACTTTAGCACCGATGGTACCCGGTACTGGCAGGCGGATCAAAGGCCCTGGCAGGATGTCTTTACTGCACACTGGCATCAGGATGATCCAGGCGTTATGCCCGCAGGCGATAAGAGCGGAGCAGGTGCGCCAACCGGCATTGTCATGAATGAAGGCGACGCATTGGGACAACAGTACAGGGGACTGTTGCTCAGTGCGGATGCGGGAAGAAACGTCATATTCGGATACCAGCCCGCGTTGCATCTTTCTGGTTACAATATTGGGCCCCGCAGTAATCTTATCACATCGCTTGCAGACGACAATGTTGGGTATGTATGGAATGACTCGGCGCAGAATTCGAATAAGGATAAATGGTTCCGTCCCAGTGACGTAAGCATCGGGACTGATGGCGCCATTTATGTTGCGGATTGGTATGATCCTGTTGTAGGAGGGCATCAGATGCAGGATGCTGTCGGTTATGGAAGAATCTATCGTATAGTACCAAAAGGAAAAAGGCTTACGTCTCCGGCTTATGACTTGAAATCCTTAGAAGGATTAATCGAAGGGCTTAAAAGTCCTGCCATTCATGTTCGGGCTGTAGCATCTGAAATGCTGAAAGCAAAGGGGAATACTGCGCTTGAAAGCGTTCTACAATTACTAAGCAGTAAAAATCCATATCATCAGGCCAGGGCGGTTTGGGTATTGACAAACCTAAGCGACAATGGGAGAGCAGAAGTCCGGAAATTACTGGACCATGATGATGCACTCATCCGTGTAACAGCATTTAGGGCGTTGCGTCAGTTTGAAATGGACATAATTCCTATTGCTGATAAAATGTCAAATGACCCTTCACCATTTGTCCGGAGAGAAGTTGCTGTTGCATTGCGCGATCTTCCATTCGACAAAACCAGGCCTGTTCTGCTTCGGCTTGCTGAACAACACGACGGCATAGACCGATGGTATGCGGAATCAATTGCCACGGCATGCGCAGGCCATGAAGATGAATTTTATCAGGCGCTATTAAGAACCTTAAATCCTGAACATAAACAGGCTGATCAGTGGGATGAAAAATTAGCTTCGCTGGTATGGAGCTTGCATCCCTCAACGGCAGTAGAAAGTTTAAAGATCAGAGCAACATCAAATCGGATTAATGCTGAGGAACATGAAAAAGCACTAACAGCGCTGGCATTCATACAGACACCGCAGGCTGCCTTGGCGATGATTTCGCTTTCAAAATCGGCGCTGCCGGATGTTGCGGATAAGTCTACCTATTGGCTATCCTTCCGTCAGAGTAATGACTGGTATTCATTGGTAAATTGGAATGAAACCGGAATTGATACAGAACATCAGCGGCTTATCGCCGCCATGAAAGTGAAAATGGGAAAAATTTTAGATGAGCATCTTCCCTTTAATGAAAAGAAATGGAATGCCCAGGACATGGCCAGGAATCCTGTAGGCGGACAAATGCTGTTGGGAATGACAGCAGAAGATAAGCTACCCCGCGAACTGTATCCTGTGGTTGAAGATCTTATATTCAGCAATCCTGACCAGGCCGTGCGCATGCAGGCGGGAAACTATTTTAAGAAACCTGTTGCAGGAATTTCGTATGCTGTGAGTGTCATTGCAAAATTGAAACATGACGCTGTTGCGGGGCAAAACATCTTCGCATCAAACTGTGCGGGTTGCCATCGCGTTAAGAAGGTCGGTAGCGACGTGGGGCCTGAGTTAACAGGTATCGGAAAAAAGTTTGACCGTGAAGCATTGCTCGATGCAATAATAAATCCCAATGCCGGTATAGTGTTTGGGTATGAGCCATGGATTGTTACAACCAAAGATGGAGAATCCTATTATGGTTTCCTGGTAGCTGATGGTGAAAAGACCATTGTAATAAAGGACATAACAGGCCAAAAACATATAATCGCTACTGCCAACGTAGGGTTGCGAAAAAAACAGGAGAAAAGCCTTATGCCTGAACCATCTGCATTGGGGTTAACAGAGCAGAATCTTTCAGATGTAGCAGAATATCTTATTTCGTTGGAATAATAGTCCAATAGCGTGTCAAATTGTTTTTTTTGGGAGCGTACGTTGTAGAAGCAACAATGCAAAGGGTATTGACTCAATATTTAGTATTTTTATGCAAGTCTGGGTTGGAACCGAAATAGATGCGATGAAATACACATGCCTTGTTTTAGTTTTATTTTTTTTGCAAGATGACGTGCCCTTCAAGCCATTGGATGAGTTTGAAATTAAGCTGAATTTTGAATTCAAGGATCGTCCTAGGGTTAGTCCGAATAGGGTTTATACGGATCGTACGGCTGGAGAAAATGAGCGAAGCCAGGGAACGGGACCCTTGCCATATCTGTATCTTAATCTAAGGGTCCTTAAGCAAAAGCCGGAAGAAGTGCGGATACGTATATCAATAAATGGAAATAAGACGGTCTTGAATAAAAAATTTGATGCGAACACGGTACTAAAGCTTGACCTGGGATTTACCGATGATATAAAAGACCGGGTTGGTCCGTATGAGTATAACATTTTCTTCTTAACAAAGGATAAAGATTCGGTGAGTAAGGTTATTGTTTACTTTGATGAAGATGGTACATATTTCGTAAACGGACAGCTGAGGGGCAAGCTTTGATGACCACGGTACGATTGTTGCACAGCGTAGTAACTACTGTTTTCATATTTATATGGGTTTAGTTACTATCTGCAATACCACTTACCACAGCCAGGCACTTATCAAACAAACCTTTTCTGAGATGTAAAGTTTTCTCCGTTAATTTCGTACAAAAGTAATCTAATGAGGAAGATCGTATATGCACTGTTCTTAATTCCGGTTTTATCTGTCGCCCAGGTTCAATACCAGCCAGATGCTGCACACATAGCGCTCAAGCTAAGAAAGCTCAATGTGTTGGGATCTGTCCTTTATGTTGCGGCACATCCGGACGATGAGAATACCGGCATTATTACCCAAATGTCAAATGGTCGCCTTGTTGAAACCGCATATCTGTCAATGACGCGCGGTGATGGAGGACAAAATTTGATTGGCCCCGAAATTCGTGATTTGCTGGGCCTGGTGCGCACGCAGGAACTTCTTGCAGCCCGTCGAATTGATGGGGGTGAACAATTTTTTACGCGTGCAAACGATTTTGGTTTTTCAAAATCCGCTTCAGAAACGTTTCGGATATGGAATAAGCAGGAAATACTTTCCGATGTTGTGAAAGTATTCCGGCAGTTTCAGCCGGATGTTATCATCACCAGGTTTCCACCTGACGCACGTGCAGGCCATGGTCATCATACCGCATCTGCCATTTTAGCGCAGGAAGCATTTGAAGCAGCGGTCCAACCGTTGATATTTCCGGAGCAGGTTAAGGAGTTTGGGATATGGCAGGCCAAAAGACTCTACACGAATACAGGCAGGTGGTGGAACACAACCATTGATGAAAATACGCGAGGGATACTCGTGCTCAATGTAGGAGGATACAGCCCCTTGCTTGGCAAGTCGTACTCGGAAATCGCTGCCATTAGCCGAAGTCAACATAAGAGTCAGGGATTTGGCTCCAGCGGTGCGCGTGGTGATCAATTGGAATTCCTGGAGTTTGCGAAAGGAGCAAGGGCGGAAAAAGACATTTTTGAAGGTATCAATATTTCCTGGAGCCGCATTAAAAACACAGAAAAAATTCAGACTTTGGTGGATAAGGCGATTAAGGAATTTGACAACGAAAGCCCGGCCTCTAGTATTCCCGTCCTGCTTGAGATCAGGAAGCAACTTACGGTGCATGAGCCCGGTCTGTGGCAGAACAGGAAGTTGATGGAGGTCGAACAACTCATTCAGGATTGCCTGGGATTGTTCATAGAGGCTACGGCTAATAATTATTGGGTTCCCCACATGCAGGAATTCGAAACCGCCGTTGAATTGGTCAATCGCTCAAAT
>JAOUDZ010000120.1 GCA_029858965.1 Cyclobacteriaceae bacterium | reverse complement strand
ACAACATTCTCACCGGCTTTCTTCAATACCCTCAACACAACGTCATTATTAAATTCGCGTAGCTCATTGAAAGCGCCCCACCTACCCTGATCAGCAGGTATAGTTGTTCGGTTTAACCAGCCACCGTTAACGTATTTAAAAAAGTCATCCTGTGGCCTTACGGTACTATCAATATTTTCGAGATTGATCCCAATATTTTGAGGCTCCTGTGTTTCACGCGACGAACAAGAAAATAACATCGTTCCACACAAAAGCATTAATAGGCCAGGTCTTGTCATAGTAATTTTTTTGCAAATATAGCCGTGAGATACTATACATTCCATACGGCGTAATGGGTGATTATTACACTTTATGGCGAAAGTTGTCATTCCCCCCTGTACGGTATCATTATTCGTCTTGAAAGCACTTATGCCAACAGTAAATAATACCTTTACATTGTACCGCAATTTCAATACCTTCAAAGTGTCTACTTGATGAGAAGCGTAATGAAGCCACCCAAAACAATTCCCCGCAGAGAATTCCTGAAGTTGTCGATTGTTTCCGGTGCTGTCCTGGGGCTCGGATTTACCTATCTTGAGGGGGATAAAATCGGTATCGTAAAACTGCCGGCAACTGGTTCTCCAGGCACCGTACTCAATCCCTACATACTGATTGATTCGGATGGAAAAATCACACTCTTTAATCATCGACCTGAAATGGGTCAGGGAACCTTTCAATCCATACCCATGATACTGGCCGAGGAGCTAGCGGTCACATTGGAAAAAGTGAGTATCGTACCGGCGCCTGCCGACCGTGAAAAATATGGCAGCCAGATGGTAGTGGGGAGTTCCTCTATACGGGGGCAATTTGTGCCCCTACGGAAAATTGGTGCGGCTGCCCGTGAAATGCTCATACAGGCTGCCGCTAACCGGTGGAACGCTGAACCCTCAGCCTGCTATGCTGAAGATGCAGTGGTAATCCATCGCACGTCTGGACAAAAAGCTTCGTATGGTGAGCTGGTTGCAGATGCCAGCAAACTCACTCCGCCTGAGAACCCGGCGCTTAAGAAACCCAAAGACTTTACCATCATTGGCACCGCATCGCCACGACGAGATAATGGGCCAAAGGTCAACGGACAGGCTATGTTTGGCATAGATATACAGGTCCCTGGTATGTTGTACGCGTCTGTTGAGCGATCTGCGGTATTTCTGGGCAAGGTCGTAAGCTACAATGCCGAAAAGACAAAAGCCGTACCGGGTGTAATAGAGGTGCTGAAAACACAACGAAATGTGTGGGGCCACACCCGAGAAGGAGTTGCAGTTATCGCCACAAGTTATTGGGCCGCAGAACAAGGAAGGAAAGCACTTAAGATCACCTGGGATAACGGCGATCTGGAACAATTCTCATCCGGAAAGATCAAAGCAGATTATAAAAACGCGGCGGCGGCAGATGGCGCGGTATTCAAAGAGGACGGTAATTTCAGCAATGCCTTTGACAACGCAACCATCAAAGTAGAAGCTTCCTATGAAACGCCCTACCAATCCCATGCGTGCATGGAGCCGATGAATGCCATGGTTAGCGTATCTGACAATCACTGTGAGTTCTGGGGATCAACACAAAATCCAAATGGAGTCCGATCGCAACTAGCCAGTCAATTAGACATCCCTGAAGAAAACGTCATCGTGCATTATACTTTTATGGGCGGCGGCCTGGGAAGGCGTTCCATGACTGATGTCGCCGAAGAAGCAGCTGATCTTTCAAAAAAAATGGGTAAGCCTATCAAGGTTATCTGGAGCCGGGAAGATGATATTACACAAGGACCCTTCCGCGCTTGTTCGCTCAATGTCTGCCAGGCAGGCATCGATTCAAAAGGAAATGTTTCTGCAATAGCTCACAAAGTAATATGCCAGGATATCCGAAACCAGACCGGTGACAATGCTGAAGCCGGAAGCCATATCGCCGGCGGCATTATCACAGATTATGCTGTTCCAAATTTCCGCTTGAGTGGCGTTCTTCAAAAGTTCTATATTCCCATAACCTATTGGCGTGCGGTGTATCATTCCACAAATTGCTTCGCACACGAATCATTTATTGATGAAGTCGCGCGAGCCGCTAAGAAAGACCCCCTGAGCCTCCGCCTGTCGCTGTTGAAGAACCATCGCCGCTTCACAAATGTGCTCAAGATGGTTTCTGAAAAATCTGCATGGTATGCACCGCGAGAAAAAAATACCGGGAAAGGTGTTGCAATAGTCGAACGCTCAGGGTCTTTCATCGCCATGGTCGTTGAGGTGGCCCGCGTTAAGGAAAGCATAAAGGTTATTAAAATCACCGCCGCTGTGGATTGTGGTATAATCGTGAACCCGGATATCGTAATAGCACAAACAGAAGGCTCAGCACTCATGGGATTGACGGCTGCCTACAAAAGTCAGATCAGTATTGAAGCAGGCAAAGTATCGGAAAAGAATTTTGATACTTACAAAATGCTTATGCTGCATGAATCCCCTGAAATTGAAGTGACACTGATAAAGAGTGAGGACCCTCCGGAGGGTGTCGGTGAGGCCGGACTGCCAACGGTTGCGCCGGCACTGGCAAATGCCATATTTGAGTTGACGGGGAAAAGGATCAGATCATTACCGCTTTCACTTGATAAAGTTTAATCTTCCGTTGTTGTGAATCGAAGAGCTTGCCTCCATAGTCTTTCCGCCTTGGGACTGCTCCCCATATCCACTGGCTGGGAGGCTGGTGGCGCTACTGTATTAAAACGCGTCATACCTTCAAGCAATGAAAGCTTGACCGCGGTAGGCCTGGGGACCTGGAGGACATTTGATGTTGGCGATTCTGTTTCCGAAAGAGAACCCCTCAAGCATGTATTGAAAACCTTGGTTGAGCATGAAGGGACAGTCATCGATAGCTCGCCGATGTATGGAAGATCTGAAAATGTAGTTGGCGATTTATCCACCGAGCTTAACCTCAACGATCGACTATTTATTGCCACCAAGGTTTGGACAAGTGGAGCACAGGAAGGTATCCGCCAGATGAATACTTCTTTTTCACTTTTGCGACGAAAAAAAATTGACTTAATGCAAATTCACAACCTTGTGGATTGGAAAACCCATCTCAAGACATTGTACAACTGGAAAGAGGACGGAAAAATACGGTACATTGGCATAACGCACTACACGGAAAGTTCTTTTCCTGCAATTGAAGATATACTCAAGCACAACGTGGTAGATTTCGTTCAGGTCAACTATTCACTTATGCGCAGGGAGGCTGAAGCAAGGTTATTCCCGCTTGCACATGAAAAGAAAGTTGCGATACTCGTTAACCAGCCATTTGAAGCAGGAGCTTTGTTTAACGCAGTAAGGGGAAAGAATCTTCCGGAATGGGCAAATGAATTTGACTGCCGCAGTTGGGGTCAATTCTTTTTAAAATTTATTCTCTCCATATCGACCGTAACATGTGTGATTCCCGGTACTTCCAAACCCCACCATATGGTCGACAACATGGGCGCAGCATACGGAAAGCTGCCCACGGAGAAACATCGAACACAAATGATTAAATTCATGAATGCCTAAGGCAACCGATTATATTGAGCCTCATCCTTCAAAAAGGCCTAAATACGCACGAAATAAAATCCATTCCTGGCCGTTTCAGCATTAAATGTTCCATTCTGCCACGTTTCCCTAAACTGTCACTTGCACTTTATTGTTTAATATCTAATTTTAGAAGAATAGTCTAAAACGCCGTCTATGATAAGACCTTTACTTAACATTCTTTCGCTGATAAACCTCATTTTTAGACCCCAGGGCCGTTTTGACACGGGAATAATACGTTTCCATGGCACCCATCAGGCACTTTTTTGAAAGTTATTCGGGATCTATATAGCAGTAAGATGAATGAAAATTCAGGTGATTCTTATCCTAGCCTACGTACGAGTTACTCCGCATAGTTAAATAAGATATATTGTGCGGCGTATTTTAAGCTAAAAGCATGAAGAAACTTTTACTCTTTGGGGTTGTCTTATCTTATGGAATCGTCGCATGGTCTCAGGACCAAAAAATTTCCGGCAAGGTGACGTCTGCCAAAGACGGTGCTGAATTACCGGGCGTAAACGTAAGAATTAAGAATACGACCAGGGGAACGGTCACCAATGTAGCTGGTGTTTATGAACTAAATACTTCCGCCAGCGACACACTTATATTTTCATTCATCGGGTTCGTTACAAAAGAGATTCTTGCTGGTCAACGAAGTGTTTTGGATGTGCAATTGGAGACTGATGCCTTAGAACTTGCTGAGGTCGTTATAACCGGCTTCCAGGAAGTAGAACGCAAACTGTTTACCGGATCAGCGGTCAACCTGAAAATGTCTGAGGCACGAAACGTAGGCATGAGCGACGCCAGCCAAATGCTGGAAGGAAGGGTCGCTGGTGTAACGGTGGATAATGTTTCGGGAACGTTCGGTACCACACCCAAGATCAGAATACGCGGGAACACATCCATCAACGGCGACACCCGGCCGCTATGGGTTATTGATGGTGTAATCCTCGAGGATCTTAATTCGGTTAGCGCAGACGATATCATCACAGGAAATGCAAACACGCTTACAGCTTCTTCAATAGCAGGTCTTAATCCCGATGATATTGAATCTTTTCAGGTGTTGAAAGATGCTTCAGCGACAGCATTGTATGGAACCCGTGCAAAGAACGGTGTCATTGTGATTACTACGAAAAAAGGGAAGAGCGGACAAACTCGTGTAAACTACTCCGGCAACTTTTCATTCCACCTTCGCCCTTCCTACAATCAATTTGATATCCTGAATTCTGTTGATGAGATGTCTGTCTACCGTGAGATGTATGATAAAGGCCTTGTTGATATAACCACTTCTGTAAAGGCGAAAAATTTTGGTTCCCTGGGCAAAATGTTCTCCCTGATTTCCGACCATGAACTGGATTGGGGACCTAATGGATCGTTGAATGAAGAATTCTTAAACAAATATGAAACGGCAAACACCGACTGGTTTGATGTGCTCTTCAGGGATTACTCCCTGCAACAGCAGCATTCTGTGAGCTTTACTTCCGGTAATGACAAATCCAACAGCTATTACTCCCTCAGCTACCTCAACGACAATGGCCAGACAATCGCTGATAATGTGAAGCGCTATGCCGGCACCGCAAAAAATAGTTTCTATTTTTCAAAGAAACTCTCCCTGGACCTTAAACTGAATGCCAACTATCGTCAACAGAAGGTACCCGGAACGCAGAACAGGGACTTTGACCCGATTACCGGCAGGTACCGGAGGGATTTTGATATCAACCCGCTTAGCTATTCCTTGAATACCAGCCGGTCTATACGCGCGTATGACGAAGGTGGCAATCTTGAATACTTCAGAAGAAATTATGCCCCGTTTAATATTGTTGAGGAACTTGACTTGAATTACATTAACATCACGGTTGGAGACATATCAACGCAGGCAGATCTTACCTACAATCTCCAGGATAATTTATCTTTTCGAAGTACAATTCAAGGACGGTATGCAACAACTAAACGAGAACATGTTATCCATGAAAACTCAAACCAGGCTGAGGCGTATCGTGCTGATGGCACGCAATATATTCAGGATTCAAATCCGCTCCTGTACAAAGACCCAAATGATCCTGGAGCGCAGCCAAAAGTAGTGCTGCCTGAAGGAGGATTCAATAATGTCAATGAAGATGAACTGAATTACTTTTATGTAAGAAACAGTATTAATTGGTCGCACACCATTAATCGTCATAGCATCAATGTGCTCGCAGGCCAGGAAATAAAATACACGAATCGGAAAAGCAGGAGAGCCGATGGTATCGGCGTAGTGTATGAAAATGGTGGTGTGGTCAATACCAGTCCGCTTATGATTGATTTTTTGAATAAGCAGGGAATCAGCATTTATGCCCTCTCCGAAGATCGGGAGCGTTTTGCCGGATTTTTCCTGAATGGCGCATATTCTTTCAATGAAAAATATGTTTTCAATGGTACCATACGATACGACGGCTCAAACAGGCTTGGAGATAGCCCTAGCGCCCGATACCTTCCTACATGGAATGTTAGCGGAGCCTGGAATATCGATAAGGAATCTTTTTTCAATGTATCCTTTCTTGATTTCCTGAAACTTCGCGCAACGTATGGTTTATCTGCCAACCTTGGACCTAATACGAGCGCATTACTGAATATCCGATCCGGTGTCACGCTACGGCCGACAGATGTCGAGACCTATCTCTATATCCAGGACCTTGAGAATTCTGATTTGACATGGGAAAAACTCAAAGAATTTAACGTCGGTATAGACTTTGGTATCTATGAAAATAGAATAACCAGCACGGTTGATGGGTATTTTCGAAATTCATACGATCTAATCGGCTTATTCCAAAGTGGAGGAATCGGCGGAAAGGAATTCAAAAATGGCAACTATGCCGATATGCAATCCAAAGGTTTTGAATTTGCCGTGAATACGTTGAACATAAGGTCGAAAAATTTTTCATGGACTACCAATTTCAATATAGGATACTCGAAAGACAATATCACCAGGCTTGACTTCAATCCAAGAATTGCCGATGCCTTCGTGCAAGGTGGTGCAGCGGTATTGGGCGGACCGAGGCGGGGATTGTTCTCCACCAAATTTGCCGGGTTGGATTACCGCGGAATTCCTACCTTCTTCGATGATAATGGTGAGGTTGTCTACAACTATGACTTACAGGACCGGGATAATTTGACGAGCATCCTGAAATATGAAGGGCCGGCTGAACCGAGGGGTGCAGGTGGATTTGGTAACGTCTTCACATATAAGAATTTCTCTTTGAATATCTTCCTCTCTTTTAAGTTCGATTACAAAATCAGGCTTGATGACGCCTTTAGCCCAAGCTATACAGACTTTAGTTCCCTGTCCAAGAGCTTTGTAAACCGATGGGTGGTGCCCGGTGATGAACTCACAACGAACATCCCTGTGATTTTGGATAGAAGTATCGTACAGGGCGGGAATACCGATTTGAGTAGTGCCTATGACCTTTACAACAAAAGCACTGTGCGCGTCGCCGACGGCAGTTATCTAAGGCTCAAAACCGTTCGCCTAAGCTACAATTTTCCCAGTAACCTGGTAAGAAAGATTGGCGCGAACACGGCCCAGCTATTTGTTGAAGGCCAAAACCTTTGGCTGTTGTATTCGGACAAAAAACTAAACGGGCAGGACCCCGAGTTTTTCTCAGCCGGTGGTGTTGCATTGCCCCAACCTCGTTTGATAACAACCGCGATAACAATAGGATTCTAGAATATTAGGAAATGAAATACATGCCTCAATTGTTAGTAAACAAAATTGCCCTTCTGATTTCTGCGATGGTCCTCATCTCGGGCTGCGACAATTACTTGTCGGAAAACCCGGATAACCGCGTAGAATTGAATACGCCTGAGAAAGCTGCGCAACTGCTTACGAATGCATATGGAAGTGGCAGTTACACCTTCACAGAATGGATGAGCGACAATGTAGCCTATACGTTTGGGACGCAGAAACTTCCGGAGCATCTTCAGGCATTCACCTGGGATGACTTTACCGGTATCGACCAGGACACCCCTTCCAGTTTCTGGATGACGTCGTATGAAGCTATTGCGCACGCCAACGAGGTATTGGCGGTTATTGACAACCTGGGTGGCGAACGGGCACTGCGGAACGCTGTAAAGGGTGAAGCCTACCTGACGCGTGCGTACGGCCATTTTATGCTCGTCAATATTTTCGCAAAACAATACGATGGAACTACCGCCTCCAGCGACCTGGGGATACCCTACGTTGATGAACCCGAAACAGAGTTCATCAAGACGTATTCCCGCCTAAGCGTAGCGGATGTGTACGACAAAATAGAAAGCGACATTGAGAAAGGATTGGATTTTGTAGATGGTGGTTATTATGCAAATTCAGGCAAATACCATTTTACAAGAAATTCGGCATTGGCATTCGCTTCAAGGTTTTATCTCTTTAAGGGCGACCTTGATAAGTGCATTGCATTCAGTTCAGAGATGCTGGGGGCTGATCCCAATATTTATGTCAAAGATATTCCCGCCTTATTACAGCAAAAAATAAATACAGAGGATTATATCCGGCTGTATCATTCTCCAAACGATGATAGCAATCTGTTGTTAATCAGACAAATCTCCAATTTCCATTTGCCATCCCTGGGGCATTGGCCTTCCCGCGGGCTGTATTCCGCTATTTTTGAAAGCAATCCATTTGGGTTAATCGATGAAAGGCAGGATCCCGCATGGGTCGCCGGCGAAAACGGACTGGCTGCCACCAAGTATGAGTTTCTCTTTGAACGCTCAAGTCTAACCTCGAACGTCGGGCTTAACTATACCATCTTCCTCGGTTTCCGCGGGGAAGAAGTACTGCTGAACAGGGTTGAATGTTATATCCAGAAAAACCAACTTACACTTGCCCTGGCCGATTTGCAACTGCTGATCAATAAGCGATACCGCGGGAGTGCGACCCTGACCCTCCCATTGCTAAGGTCCTACTATGGTACCAACAATGATCAACTTGCCGCATTCTATTATTTGATAGATGAAAGGCAGCGGGAATTTATACACGAAGGACTTCGTTGGTTTGAGATAAAGCGTTTCGGATTTCCCATTACACACATTTTGGACGATGGCAGTAGAATAACACTGGCTGCCGATGATAAAAGAAAGGTGATTCAAATTCCACAGGCTGCCCTGGATGTCGGCGGTCTGGAGCCTAATCCACGATAGATAAATGAAGCGCAAAAGACAGTAAGAACATGCATACAAAAATAAAGTCAATTCTGATCATTGGAGCACTACTGAGCCTTACTACCTCGTGTTTTCAGGACGAGTCTGTTAGCGCCCCCGTTAAGACTAATCCTGTTTCGGACGATCCCATTGATATTTATATCCAAACCAATTTTATCGACAAGTATGGTGTAGCCGTTCGTTATCGGTATGTCGATCGGTATGTAGACCAAAACAAACGCGTCACACCCCCTAAGCGTGAGCTGGTCGAGCCCATGCTGGATTTTCTGACTGACTTTTGGGTTGATCCTTTCATCAATGTGCCAAATGGAAGGAAGTTTTTTGAGGATTATGTGCCTGCGGAAGTCATTTTTATAGGATCAACAATCTACAACGCTGATGGCACGGTAACGCTTGGTACTGCCGACGCAGGTGCCCGCATAACATTGTCGGAAGTAAATGATATCGACATCACGAACAAGAATTGGATTTTCCGGCAACTCGGTACGATCTATCATGAATTTGCGCACATTATGCATCAGCGCAACAATTTACCGCCAAGTTGGCAGGAAATTTCACCACAGGGTTACACATCACTGGGTTCGTGGTATAACTTAACAGATGAGGAGGCCTTGCAGCGGGGATTTGTGTCTCCTTATGGTACCAGCACTTTTAACGAAGATTTTGCCGAAGTGGTCGCATTCATTCTGTATAAGCCTGATTTTTACGAAAGGTACATCAATGATGAAGTTGGCTGCACTACTTCGGATTGCGACCTACGAAATGAAGGAAGGGCAAAGTTAAGACGGAAATACAATGCCATCCTCAGCCATTATCAGCAATATGTCGGTGTGGACTTACTTGAAGTGCGTGCAATAATACAGGCTAAATTATAGTAATGAAAAAGGGAATTTATACTTTCTTACTATTGGCCGCCGTCCTTGCTTCCTGCAATGATAGTACGGTAGCTATTTTTGAGAAAACTGCAGATGAGCGGGTGAATGAGGCCATCACGGCCTTGAAAGAGGATTTGACGGCTCCCACAAACGGATGGAAAATTAAATATCGGCCTGAATCGGGATCCGGGTCTTTTTATGTATTCATGAAATTTGAAGAAAATGGATCTGTTAGGATTCGCACCGACCTTGGCGCAAATAACGGTGAGTTTTTCGATCAGATCATCACTTATCGCGTGGATAACCGTTTGGGACTGGAGCTTATCATGGAAAATTACTGCTTTTTCAGCTTTCTGTTTGAACAAGATGGTGCAACATTCGGCGCTGAGTTTGAATTCAGTTTTGTCAATAAAACACCAGACGATGCTTTGGTTTTCAGAAGCAAAACAGACGTTTCTGATGCCACTATCCTTCTTTTCGAGGAAGCAGGCGCAACAGAGGCAGACAATACACTCGGGACAGAACTTGCAACCAACCTCAATATCCTGGCCTCCGACCTGGCTAATTTTGCCCCATCAATTAAACTCACGTATACCAACAAAGACCTCCTGTTTTTTATATCACTTGATAATTTTAAGAGAACCTTGTCGTTTACTGCAGCGGTAAGAAAAACCAATACACAAATTACACAGACTGTGAACTTTGGCACGCCGTATACGATAATAGGAGATTCTGTGGTTTTTGATACTCCCCTCACAGGAACATTTGTGGGGAACAATATTACCATAAAAAGTATAAAGTTCAACACGCTAACCGACGGTGAAATTAATGTCTGCGCGGACCCCATTCCCATCCATGGATACACGGGGGTAACCTCTTCGAATGATGCCATTATTATTGAGACAAGTTTATTGGATGCCAAGGGTGCTGCATTTGCCACCCTGTCTGACTTCTACTTTTGCCCGCTTGGCAATATTGTGGACAACGGCCAATTTGTAGCGGATAAAGTAGCGGAGGACGTCAAAGGTGCCCAGGCGATGCAATTGTACTACAACTATGACCTGGGCGGCGGACCCCCGTTTTACGCCATTGGATTTTATATTCAAAACACCAACGGTACCGTAACATTTGCGCTCCGAGAATTTACACCGGTATTAAACAATAACAATCTGGTCTTTAACTTTGCGCCTGACTTTTCAATATTCGGAAGCCAGCAAACTGACGCCAACATTGATAATATTAATATTTACCTTGACGCCCTGGCCGATGGGGACAATACATATGTTTTTGAGTATGCCCCGAATGTATATGAGTTTTTTAACCCTTGTACGGGCTGGAGTTTTGTTTTTATTAATGCAAATCAATAAATTAATGATAAATGAGCGCTATACTACCTTATAAACTTAAAATGAAGGTCATGCAAAAGTCTATTCTAACGCTATCATCGCTGTCCTGTATCGTCGTGATGAATCTGGTGCTGTCGTCATGCAGCAATGATGAGCCCTTTGTAAAACCAAAACTTTCTATGGCCAAATCGGCTATCACAGTGAATGAAGCAGTTGGTACTATCGACGTGGAAGTGAAATTAGACAAAGCATTTTCGTCAGATATCACAGCACAATATACACTTGGCGGTACCGCCATAGAAGGTTCTTCCGCGCAATCTGATTACCAAATCATTGGTAGTATTGGCGATGTGGACATCAAAAGTGGTCAGACCACGGGCGTGATTAAACTATCCATCAACCCCGATGCAATATTCGAAGGAAATGAGACCATTGAAATTCGGATTAAGGATGTTGACAGCGATCAGATCGATATTACCACTGACGATAAGATCGTGATCACCATAAATGATGATGATGTTCGTGCAAAGCTCGCTTTTACAAGCGCAACGGCGTCAGCCAATGAAGAAGATCGTAATATCGCGGTACAGGTTACGCTCGATAAAGCATTATTAACAGATATAACAGTCCAATACTCACTCAGCGGCACCGCCACAGACAGTGTTGCAGGCGCAGTATCAACCACGGATGGTATATTTCCTGATTACCAGGCCAAAGGAACCGTTGGTCAATTCACAATTCCGGCAGGTCAAACAACGGGAACCATCGTAATAAAAGCATACTCTGACTTTTACCTGGAAGATGATGAAACAATTATCATCACGCTTCTGGGAGCGGGAAATCAGGTAGAAATTGGAGCCATAGCCTCCACCGAAATTACCCTGGTGCAGGAGAATGGAAGGGCTATTGCGCTGTATTGGGATCCGGCATATACAACAGTCGATATGGACCTATTCCTGTGGATAGGTGATGTAGGTACTCCGGCCGCTGAGCTTGACGGCCCCATTGCGTTTTCGGCCTTCGCCGATTTTGAAGCGCCTGAAATTGTTTTTGTTCCCAGCGCTGTTACCGATGCTACTTTTGGGATGAGTTACAATTATTATGAAGGTGATGAGGACCCGATGGACTTCGAGGTGGATTTTGTTGATTTTGTCGATGGTGTGTTTACGGTAGCTGAAACATCAGCGGCCAGTTATACGTTGGCGAATGTCAATCCCTGGGATGATCAGGTAAATGGCATAGAGCCCATTGTCGTGCAGACTTTTGATGTTGTGGCTGGCGTTTATTCCAAGCCTTCTGCCATCACTGTTCCGACAGCGGGTAGTCGCGTTGCTTCACCTGCATTCTCTCCAACCATTGCGAAACAGCATAAGTTAACCACCCCTTCACGTCGCATAAGAACACTGGCCAAAATATTAAAATAATGGCTGAAAAAAGAAGCCTGTCTCAAAATTGAGACAGGCTTCTTTTTTTGTTCATACTCAGCATTAAATGTTCCTTGTCTCCCTTTCTACGAACTGAAGTTCAGGGACTGGTGCCCACAAAACAGCGGCTGGCAATGTGACGCTACCACACCAATCTAGCATTTTCAAGGACTTACTCGCGTGGTTTAAC
>JAOUDZ010000028.1 GCA_029858965.1 Cyclobacteriaceae bacterium | reverse complement strand
TTCCTTTTTCTGCAGCCAACTTTTCGAATTGTTCGTTTTCTGTGCCTGGATTAAAAATAATCCGCTCAGGTTGCAGTCCCAGGATGTAATCATACCATGCTGGCTGATGCCGGGGCGCAATATACATGGTCACGGTATGTACATCCTGAACCTGTGGATGCTTTCGAATATCCAGTATTGGGTTGCCCGCTACTTCACCATCCCTGATCCCCATTGGGACAATTTCGTGCTTATATTCCGTTAACATATTGGCTGCCAGATAAGCATACCTGCCGGAATTTGGCGTGGCGCCTATGACTACTGTTTTCTTTTTCATCACCATTGAATTACTAGTGTCTTAATAGCTTCACAACTGCTTCAGCACATCTTTCCCCGTCCATGGCGGCGGAAACTATTCCGCCTGCATATCCTGCTCCCTCACCACAGGGAAAAAGTCCTTTGATTTGGGGATGTTCCAGGGTTTCACTATTGCGTGGTATTTTTACCGGAGAAGACGTCCTGCTTTCAACACCGATAATTTGAGCATCGTTCGTCAGATAACCCTTCATCTTCCGTCCAAAGTTACGAAAGCCCTGCCGGAGTGATTCCGAAATAAAGGATGGAAGAACTTCTTCCAGCTGTACCGATACCGCCCCAGGTTGGTAAGAGGTCTCCAATAAGGATGAAGACACTTTCCCCTGCACAAAATCTGCCAGTCGCTGCGCAGGTGCCTGTTGTGTACCCCCGGCCAGACTGCATGCCCGCTGTTCTATTGCAGCTTGAAAATACATTCCGGCTAACGGACCATGCTCCTGAAAATGCTTGAAATCATTTTCACCCACTGTTACAACGATACCAGAATTTGCAAACTTCGAATCTCTTCTGGATGGACTCATCCCATTTACAACTATCTCCCCAGGTGATGTAGCCGCAGGGACCACAAATCCTCCAGGGCACATGCAAAACGAAAAAACTCCCCTGTCAGTCCCATTCACATGGGCCTGATGAACTAGCGCGTACGAAGAGGCCGGCAGGTATGCCCCGCGGTCGGGAGAACAATGGTATTGTACCTGATCGATGAAATCTTGTTGGTGCTCAACACGCACGCCCAGCGCAAAGGATTTTACCGCTATGGAAATATTTTTTTTGTTCAAAAGCTCAAAAATATCCCTGGCAGAGTGACCCGTGGCAAGAATTACTGCTTCGCCCGAAATCTTGTTTTTGTCCTCTGTTACAACACCTTTGATGACATTGTCGTGAAGAATAAAATCCGTCACTTTTGTGTTGAAATAAATTTCTCCCCCAGCGTCCAGAATACTTTGCCTCAATCCAGCCACGAGCAATGGAAGCTTGTTTGTTCCAATATGGGGATGCGCATCATACAAAATTTCTTCTTTCGCGCCATGCGCAACCAGTATTTCCAAAATCCTGCGGATATCACCTCGCTTTTTGGAGCGCGTGTAAAGTTTCCCATCTGAATATGTTCCTGCCCCTCCCTCACCAAAACAGTAGTTGGACTCGGGGTTCACAATGTTGTCTTTGTTAATTGCCGCTATGTCTCTTCTCCTGGCTTGTACATCCTTACCCCTCTCCAGCACAATCGGCTTGATTCCTAACCCTATTAAGCGAAGCGCGGAAAACAAACCCGCAGGTCCACTACCCACGACAATAACAGCAGTGTTTCTACTTACATCGCGAAATTCTGTGGGGGACGAAACAAGCGGCTTATACTCGGAAGGCGTCAGCACTTCACATTGAACGCGGACCACGACTTTCCGTCCACGCGCATCAATTGACCTTCTTGTGGGAACGACATATACACTACCATCATTGGCAAGGCCAACCTTCTTGTACAAGATTTCAATAAAATGCTTTTCATCGAAAGCATTTTCAGGACTTAATACAAGTTCAACAGTGCGCATAGGAAGGTATTTATCCTTCAAATAAGGTGAATTCAAAAGTCAGCGTAGTCACTTGGATTTTCGCCAACTTGTAATCGATACTACTGAAATGAAAAGACGTTCCCCAGGTTTAAACCGAAATGAAACGTCCTGGAAAATTTATCCTGATTAAGGTCTTTGAAATATATGGCAAATTCAGGATCAACATCAAAACCGCGATACCCAATATCGCCGGAAATAAAGACGTCGATTGTAAAGCCCTTTGCATCATTGCGTCGCATTATGCGATAACCCAATAAAGCACCCCATTCAATGCGTTGCTCCACAGCATTAAATGTGAATATGTCGTCAGGATTTTGGCTATTCACCTGATTTTGATTTACAAAATGTCCCAGGTTAGTGAACCTGATCTCCTGCCCGAAGTACCACATTCCGGCCCTAAGCGGATTGTAGAATTTTTGTTTAATCGCGATGCTGTAACCACGTCGAAATTGCTTACCGGGTGCAATATCCTGATCGGCCTTGAAAAAGGGGTCACGGATGCCAATGAATTCAAACTCATGACCAATGCGTTCCTCCAGGTAAAACTCAATTCCCAAAGGCAATTCTCCGGCAGCTAGCCAAACCGGGTTCGTGCCAAAAATTACACCCTGAAACTCATTAAAGCGAGGATCAAAATATGTGAATCCCTTTTTCTGTGTAACCTTCTTCTTTGTTGCATTGCTTTTATTCGCAAGATCGGATATTTCAGCACTCAGCTCACGGTTATCATAATACGGACGATAGTACCCTGAAAGTTTTCCATCATTCTCATATAGTTCCCAAGTACCTACTTTGAGGTCATCTTCCAGTGCTCCCTTCGTCTGCAGTGTGCCTGAAGGATAATATCCGTAATAGGTACCCTTACCCTTATCATATTCGCATGTCCCTTCTCTTCTGCCATCCTCGAAGAAAAACTCCCATGTACCCTGTCTTCTGTCATCAACAATGAGTCCTTTCAATTTCAATTTACCACTTTCATAATACTCGCGATATTCGCCAGAGCCCCTATCAAAGGTCACTTCGCTTTTTAATTTTCCACCACTGCTGAATGCTTTCCAGTAACCATCTTTTTTCCCCTGGTCAAAATCGCCTGTAGAACTCAGCGTGCCATCTTCAAAGTAGTATTCCCATTTTCCGGAAGGTTTGTCATTTATGTAGCTCCCTTTTAAAGAAGGTTTTCCGGAAGGATAATAGTCGGTCCAGTATCCATTTTTCCTGCCATCAGTATATTCACCTTCACTTTGTAAAGTCCCATCTTCAGCAAAGTACCGCCAGAACCCAACCTTTTTTGTTCCTGCCTGAGGGCCTTCCCCCTGAATCTTACCGGAATGGTAGTACTCCGTATGGCGGCCAAAATCATCAGCATATTCAATTTCACCTTTTAACGCACCATCTTCAAAAAAAGTCTTCCAGGGTCCAACGTGCTTATTGTTTTCATAGGTACCGACCTCCTTCACTTGTCCATTTTCATAGTATGTTTTCCACTCCCCTTCACGCATTTTACCGTAGATAATACCTTCCATACTTTTTTGACCACTTTCAAAAAAATATTCCCACATGCCATAGTTTGCGCCTTTGAAAAGAATACCGCGCATTTTTAGCTTGCCCGTCTCATAGTAAAATTCCCATATCCCAGAGGTTTCATTGTTATCGAAAAGTCCCTTTGATTCAACATTACCATTTAAGTAATACGAAATATACCGGCCATGCGGAATGTTTCTAATAGTATCCTGAACCTGATAAACTTCTTTTAATTTTTTCTTTTCAGGATCGTGATAGGTCTGGCGCATCAATCCCTGGGCGAAAACGTGAGAAGTAACGCTCGCCAGAAAAACGACTACTATAAGCTCAAAAAATCTCAAAATCAGCTACTTAGCAATCTCAAAGGTAATAATAAATCAGATCCAATAAACGATTTTTATATGCTGCCTGTAAAAGCGGCTTTCCCCCATTCTTCCTTCTCCTGTCTATTCCATAGTTCGGGGAAGAAGATTATCTTTTGAAAACGTGGTGGGAGATACTGCTGCCAATTTGTTCCACCTGTAGCCTTTATGTCGCGTGGGTTCTTCTTAAGGTATTGACCAGACGCTTTGAGGTGCGCAAGTGGCCACCGCACATTCGAATAGGTGTCGAGTTCACGAAGGCATTCAATGACAGAATTTGATTGGGGAAATTCTTTTAAATAAATCTTCCGCAAATTCTTATTGCGATATTGGATACCAGTAGCCTTGAATTTCGGCATGTATTTTTCCTCAAATTGCTTCAGCGTAAGGGTACGTTTTCCGGTGGCAAGTTCAGTTGCTCCGCTTCTCCAATAAAGCTTATCCAGCTGCTGATCAAGATCACTGTATTCAGCCATGGATTCCCGTTCAGCATCATTGACCAAATTAATCATATCTGTACAGCAGATTTCAATGAGCCTGTATTGGGCAGACTGAAATCCACTGGCCGGCAACAACGACATTCTGAATTTCAGAAACTGGTCACGCTCCATTCCGCTGATCATGATGGAAAACGAATCTGTTAATTGCTGAAAATAGCGGTTAATCCGCTTGACGCGCTCCACAAAAAAAGACTCAGTCAGTGTTTCGGTTGACGCAATTTGATCGATTTCCCAAAGGATCAAGTTAAAATACAACTCCGTAATCTGGTGGTAAATGATAAAGATCTTCTCGTCACGAAACTGCGTCTTGGGTGTCTGAAGGCTCAGTAAAGTATCAAGGTGAATGTAGTCCCAATAGGTAGTGTAATCAGAATACAACAAACCATCAAGGTAGGACGAAATATCCTGCCCCATTGCACTGTATTTCGACTGAAGCTTTTTTAGCTTCTCCAATAGGTCCGGATCGACGTTTTCTTCCATCTGCGTCAGAATAAGAATGTAAATTACTTGTGTAAATTTGACCGAAGTTAAATAATTAGACTCCAGTGCGAACCAAAGCCGGTCAAAACAATTTTATTTCATTGCCTCTTGAGTGCTTCAGCATGCAGTGCACTCCGTACAAATAAATAAAAAATGCTTATGCCAGAACATACTTCCACCGAAACATCCCCAGCAAAGAAATCATTAAAGCAGGATTTATTCGATCACCCTGATTTCTATTCCCTGGACGACCTATTTACAGAAGAGCATAAACTTATTCGGAGTTCAATGCGCGATTTTGTGAAACGTGAGATATCACCCTATGTGGAAGACTGGGCACAGCGAGCTTATTTTCCGTACGATATGGTGCGCAAATTTGGAGAAATCGGTGCTTTTGGCCCCACAATTCCTGTTGCGTACGGAGGTGGTGGACTTGATTACATTTCTTATGGTCTCATCATGCAAGAAATTGAACGGGGTGATTCCGGCATGCGATCTACAGCATCTGTTCAAGGATCGCTTGTCATGTATCCAATATATAAATTTGGATCTGAAGCACAACGGAAAAAATATTTGCCCAAGCTGGCTTCAGGTGAATGGCTGGGATGTTTTGGGCTTACTGAACCTGACCATGGTTCAAACCCATCAGGAATGGTTACGAACTTCAAAGACATGGGTGACCACTATGAGCTGAATGGCGCCAAAATGTGGATCTCAAATTCCCCGCGCGCAGATGTTGCTGTCGTGTGGGCAAAGGATGAATCTGGAAGAATTCATGGGCTAATAGTTGAACGGGGTATGCCCGGATTTTCAACACCCGAGACACATGGTAAGTGGTCGTTGCGGGCAAGCACAACGGGAGAATTGGTATTTGACAATGTACAGGTGCCAAAGGAAAATCTACTGCCAGGCAAAAGCGGACTAGGTGCGCCCATGATGTGCCTCGATTCTGCCCGCTATGGCATTGCATGGGGTGCTGTAGGTGCTGCTATGGATTGCTATGATTCCGCCCGCAGATATGCTGCAGAGCGAATTCAGTTTGGTAAGCCCATTGCATCCTTTCAGCTTATTCAGAAAAAATTGGCAGAGATGCTTACAGAAATTACGAAAGCTCAACTGATCAACTGGCGAATTGGAACGCTCATGAATGAAGGGAAAGCAACTACTCCCCAGATATCCATGGCGAAACGAAATAATGTTCAAATCGCCCTGGACATCGCCCGCGAAGCAAGACAAATCCATGGTGGTATGGGTATTACGGGCGAATATCCGCTTATGCGCCACATGATGAATCTGGAATCAGTGCTAACCTATGAAGGAACCCAGGACATACACTTACTAATCCTCGGAAACAAGATCACAGGAATTCCTGCTTTTGTCTAGTCTTCAACGTACGCCGTAAATGTAAGGCGCTGAACCGGATTCTTGGGATCATTGGAATAAACTGTAACGGCTTTTTGCTGAGTTCCCTTTCTGTCGAATGGGTTAAATTCTATTTTGATTGTGCTGCTTTCTCCCGGCTTAATTGACGTCTTTTCGGCAGCGGCCCTGACGCATGTGCAATTCCCTTGCACCGACCTGATATCCAATACGCCTTTTCCAATATTCAAAAACTGAATTTCCTTCACTGTAGTGGCATTGGACTTTATTTTTCCAAAATCAAGGGATTGTACCTGAAGTCTGAGCTGCGCTGCTTTTGCAATTTCTTCGGGCGAAAGGTCCTTGAAATTATCCTCCAGGGTAGCATATACCGTAAAGGACTTTGAAGGATTCAATTCATCATCTGTAGCGAGCTCAATATTATCGGATTGAAATCCATATTGCCCCTTCATTTTGCCGTTGTAACTTATTTTGATATGTCCCTTTTCACCAGGCCCCAACGATTTTGGCTGAACCTCAACACCAATGTAAGGAGGACCGGCAAATGTCCCGGAATAGGTGATGGCCTTTTTACCCCCATTTAAAATTTGAAAATCACGCACGGTATATTCATCCGTTAAATAGACTTTGCCCATGTTAAATGATGCTGTCCGCAATCTCCAATTTCCATTTGCCGACTGAAAATCAGCATTGGCCAGGGGCTGGACGTCTGAGGTCACATGACCTTTTATTTGAAGAACTACCGGATTAGTCTCTAAATCAGTTGCTACAGTCAGCGACTTGTTAAAATATCCAGGCCTCCCATTAGGATTATAGCTGGCTTGAACAAAACCGGTTTTGCCCGGACCAATCGGCTCGTGCGTCCAGGCGGGCGTCGTGCAGCCGCATGAGGCCTTAACTGACAGGATCTTAACATACCTGGCACTATTGTTCGTGAACAAAAACTCATGAACCACGGGTCCGCCTTCCTCTTTTACAAATCCAAAATCAAATGACTCTTCCCGAAACTCGAGTGGTTTTGCTACCTGCCCAAAAACAGGCGTCGCAAGCGTCGTTAGCAATACAAAACAGATTGAAATCAATACCCTCATTGTCATTTTATTTACCAGCACAAAGTTAAAACTAATTCAGTTCAGCTTTAATTTTATTTATTTGCAAAACTATGGCTAGAATTCTTACAGGCATTCAGAGTAGCGGCAAACCGCATTTGGGAAATTTGTTGGGTGCCATCATACCAGCTATTCAGCTATCCCAGCAGCCTGGCAACGAATCCTTCTTTTTTATTGCCGATCTTCACTCTCTAACCACAATAAAGGACTCTCAGACTCGCATAGATCACGTTCGCGCCGTTGCCGCTGCCTGGCTTGCGTTCGGTTTTGACATTGAAAAGAACTACTTGTACCGTCAATCCAGAATTCCGGAGGTTTGTGAACTAACCTGGTATCTCAGCTGCCTGACACCATTTCCGATGCTGGCAAACGCACACTCCTTTAAGGACAAGTCGGAAAAACTTGCGGATGTTAATGCGGGCCTTTTTATCTACCCCGTTTTAATGACGGCCGACATCATACTTTACGATGCAAACTACGTGCCGGTAGGAAAAGATCAGCGTCAGCACCTTGAAATCGCACGTGATATTGCTACCTCATTCAATGCAACCTATGGCGATACCTTCGTTGTGCCAGAAGCCAAGATTCAGGAGAATGTGATGACTATACCCGGAACGGATGGTCAGAAGATGAGTAAATCGTATGGTAATATCATTGATATATTTCTTCCTGAGAAAGAGTTGTTAAAACAAATCAAATCGATTAAAACAGATAGCACCCCAATGGAATCGCCAAAGAATCCGGATGGCGATAATGTATACGCTATCTATAGCTTACTGGCAACACCGGGCCAACAACAAGCCATACGTGATAAATATCTTGCAGGCAATTATGGATACGGCCATGCCAAACAGGAATTGTTCGAATTGATTTTACAGAAATTTAGCAAAGAACGAGAGGCCTTTGATTATTACATGAGCAATCCACAAGAACTGGAGAAAAAAATGCTGCGAGGCGAAGCGAAAGCCAGGGTGGTTGCGCAGGATGTCCTGAACCGTGTGAGAAAGACAGTAGGCTTCCTGTAAAATGGGACACCCTATTATCTTGTATAGCTTATTTCTCCAAAGACCACACTACTTGTTGCTTATCTTTGCCCACGCTTAAAATTATCCTGACCGGACTTGGTGCCAACAGAAGACGCGTATCCTTGCCTGGAAGTTTGTCGACTTCTACCGGCACGCCCTGCCCTATATAGCCAATCGGCATCAAAACATCATTATCCGGGCAATACTCATCGTGTACGTGCTGCAAGGCTTCCTCCAGAAAATCACCGTATTTGTCCTGTAATTCATCCTCAAGATCGTGCAATTCCTCCTCCAGGTCATCATACTTGGGATTACTGTAGTCAATTTTACTTAATTCCTCTCTCTTGCCAACGATTTTCAAAAGAGCCTGCTCAAGTGCATTTGTGTCCATAACCGCTTTTTTGTGTAAATATTAAAGAAATCAGTGAATTAGAAAAATTCGTTCGTTTTTAAATGATTTGGAGGTGTGGCCCTGAAAAAAACCAAGATCAGGATGTTGCGAAACGGGCATCCAAACAACCATTATGATTGAAGGCGTCAAAGTTGACATGCATAAAATTCTGTCAGACTTCGTTTTTCTCATGTCCTGGCAAATAATAATTCACAAAACCGGAATCGACAGAATCTCCTGCGCACGACGCAATCATTGCAACAGAAAGTCTATTTTTGTTCACTAAACGAACTCATATGAGCGATGATTTTCTGCCCATCAATGGAACAGACTACATTGAACTGTATGTTGGTAATGCGAAACAGTCGGCATCGTTCTATCAACATTGCCTCGGCTTTGCGTTGGTAGCCTATGCAGGGCCTGAGACAGGTGTTCGGGAACAAGCTTCTTATGTGCTCCAACAGAATAAAATACGATTTGTCTTGACCACCGCGTTGACGATCGATTCGGAAATTTCAGAGCATGTGCGGATTCATGGTGATGGCGTGAAGGTGCTGGCCCTAAACGTTGATGATGCGCGAAAGTCTTTTGCTGAAACAAAGAAACGGGGAGCTGAAACAGTACAGGAACCTAAAGTCTTATCAGACGACTTTGGTGAGGTTGTAGTGGCTTCCATTAAGACGTACGGAGAAACCATTCACACTTTTGTGGAACGAAAAAATTACAGGGGCATTTTCTTGCCGGGATTTCAACCTATCAAGAGTGACCTTCATGTGGAATCCGTTGGCCTGCAATATGTTGACCACTGCGTAGGCAACGTGGAACTCGGCCAGATGAACAGATGGGTGGATTTTTATGAAAAGGTAATGGGCTTTAAGCTCCTCGTTACATTTGATGATGCAGACATCTCCACAGCGTACAGTGCTTTAATGTCAAAAGTAGTTTCCAACGGAAACGGCTACGTCAAATTCCCGATCAATGAACCCGCTAAAGGCAAAAAGAAATCTCAAATTGAAGAGTATCTTGATTTCTATCATGGACCGGGGGTTCAACATGTTGCATTGGCTACCGATGATATCATTTTTACCGTTCGTGAGTTGCGCAGGCGAGGTATAGCGTTCCTGCATGTTCCTGAGATCTATTACGCCGAAGTATCCAATCGTGTTGGGTCGATACAGGAGGACCTGGCTGAACTCAAGGAGTTGAACATCCTGATCGATCGGGATGAGGAGGGGTATCTTCTTCAAATCTTTACGAAGCCAATTCAAGATCGCCCTACCCTATTCTTCGAAATTATTGAAAGGAACGGCGCCAAATCTTTTGGAAAAGGAAACTTCAAAGCACTTTTCGAATCCATCGAGCGAGAGCAGGCACTGCGGGGCAATCTTTGAACAATATTTGGAAAAAATTTCGTAGGCTAAGTCAAATTGCACTGCCTTTTCTATTTTTGGACCGATTTACTACTAAGAAAAGATGAAAGACCTATTGCAAAGCGTTCAGGCGAAAGCACAAACATGGCTCGAAAGTCCTGTTATAGATGATGTTACTAAAGCGGAAGTAAAGTCACTGTTGGCCAATCCAGATTCAAAAGAGCTTATCGACAACTTCTATAAAGATCTTGAATTCGGAACTGGTGGCCTTCGGGGTATTATGGGCGCGGGTTCAAATTGCATGAACCGGTATACCATAGGGGTGGCCACACAAGGCCTTGCAAATTATTTAATCAAATCCTTTCCCAATAAAAAAATCAAAGTTGCTATCGCACACGACAGTCGGAACAACGGCCGTCTTTTTGCTCAGGTCGTTGCCGATGTGCTATCTGCCAACGGGATCGAAGTATACATGTTCCCGGAGCTCAGACCAACCCCCCTATTATCGTTTGCGATTCGGCACCTGCAATGTGATTCCGGAATCGTTGTCACGGCTTCGCACAATCCAAAGGAATACAATGGGTACAAAGCCTACTGGAATGATGGTGCGCAGGTGGTTCCTCCACACGACAAGAACATCATCACTGAGGTGAAGTCAATCACGTCCTTCGGGCAGGTCAGGTTCGCCGGAGATCCCTCAAAGATTCACACCATTGGTCCTGATGTAGAAGCTGCATATTACGAGGAGGTCAAGAAACTTATCCCAAACAAGTCAGTGATTTCCAGGCATCACGGTATTCCCCTCGTATTCACTGGCATCCATGGCACAGGTATAACCATGGTTCCGAAGTGCCTTAAACAGATCGGATTTACGAACATTCAAATCGTTGAAGAACAGAACACGCCAGATGGGAATTTTCCAACTGTCAAGTCACCCAATCCGGAAGAGAAATCAGCGATGGAACTGGCAATAAAAAAGGGAAAAGAAGTCGGTGCAGCTTTGATTATGGCAACAGACCCTGATGCGGATCGGGTAGGCATCGGCGTGCGAAAGGCAGATGGAGAGTTTATCTTGCTCAATGGCAACCAGGCATTCTGCCTCATGATGTATTTCATTTTAAAAAATCTGAAAGACAAGGAAAACACCTATATCGCAAAAACGATCGTGACTTCCGAGTTGGTGGACACCATGGCAGCTAAGCTTGGGGTTGGCTGCTACAACACACTTACTGGCTTCAAATACATCGCTGCGCTGATAGGAGAATTGGATGGCCAGAAACAATTCATCGCAGCCGGAGAAGAAAGCTATGGTTACATGGTGGGCGATTTTGTGCGTGATAAAGATGCCGTCTCTGCCTGTGCGTTTTTTGCGGCCATGGCGGCAAGTGCTACGGATGAAGGTAAGTCTATGTACGATTGGTTGATTGACATGTATGTGGAATTTGGTTATTACAAGGAGTACCTGCTTAACATAACGAAAAAAGGTCAGCAGGGGGAGCAGGAAATTAAGGCGATGATGGAGAAATTCAGGAATAATCCTCCTGCAGAAATTACCGGAATTCGTGTTACGCGCTTGTTGGACTATAAAGTGCAGAAAGAAAGAAATCTTCTGAATGGAAAGGAATCAACACTTGACTTTCCATCATCGGATGTTCTGCAATTCTATCTTGAGGATGGCAGCAAAGTATCAGTACGTCCATCGGGTACGGAACCCAAAATAAAATTCTACATCAGCGTTCATGCAAAACTTGCATCGAAAGAAGCATTCACGAGCGCAGGTGATGAACTGGATAAGCGAATAAAAGGCATAGAACAATATCTACTTTCAGTATAACTCCACAAGGCATGAACGATCTGACCCAATCACTCGCCGCGATCTTCGAGCGGGACTTAACAAAGCTTGAGGAAGAGATAAAACTTTATCAATCGGAGGAATCATTGTGGATAGTTGCTGGCGCAATAAAGAATTCCGGAGGGAATCTGAGTCTCCATGTTTGCGGGGGGCTTCGATACTTTGTCGGCACAGTTTTGGGGCATACGAACTATGAACGAAACCGTGACTATGAGTTCTCTGCACGGGGCGTTCTCAAGAAGGATTTGCGCGCAGAAATTCAGGCAACAAAAGAAGACGTTAAAGCAACCTTAAACAAACTTGACGTCCTGACGCTGGAGAAAGAATATCCGTTACAGGTCTTTGGATATGCCATGACAACAACGTTCTTTTTGATTCACCTGGCCTCCCATTTATCATATCACTTGGGGCAAGTCAATTATCATCGAAGACTATTGTAGTATTTCGTTCATGCAGGCAAATACTGACTTCCTTTAAAACCATAAAATCCTTCTTACATTTGCGTTCTGCTTTATGAGAAAAGTCGCTTTCTATACACTTGGATGCAAACTCAATTATTCTGAGACCTCAACGATCTCCCGAATGCTTGAGAAAAAAGGCTATAAAAAAGTTGACTTTACTGATACGCCCGATATTTTCATTATCAACACGTGTTCAGTGACTGAAAACGCTGACAAAAAGTGTCACAAAATTGTTAGAGAGGCCCGGGGAATTTCTCCGGAAGCATATATTGCTATCGTTGGGTGTTATGCCCAACTAAAGCCTGCGGAAATTGCAGAAATACCAGGCGTTGACGCAGTGCTGGGCGCAGCTGAGAAATTCAGGCTTGTAGAGTTACTGGATGGATTTGTGCGTAAACCTCACACACAAGTATTTGCATCGCCTATTGAAACAGCCAATCGTTTTAACACTGCCTATTCGCTGTACGATCGAACGCGCACATTTCTAAAAGTCCAGGATGGCTGCGATTACGCCTGCACGTTTTGTACAATCCCATTAGCTCGCGGCAATAGTCGAAGCGACAGTATTTCTAAGGTTGTGAAGACGGCTGAAGAACTGGCACGAACAGAAGTCAGGGAAATTGTGTTGACCGGCGTAAATACCGGAGATTTCGGCATGCGTGATGGCAAACGTGAAGAACGCTTTATTGATTTAATCAAAGCTTTGGACGAAGTTAATGGAATTGATCGCTTCAGAATTTCATCTATTGAACCAAACCTTTTGACGGATGAAATCATTTCGTTTGTTACAACATCAAAAAGATTTGTACCCCATTTTCATATCCCCCTTCAATCCGGGTCAAACAAAATCTTGCGACTGATGAAACGGCGTTACCTCCGGGAGTTATATGCAGCACGCGTGGATGTGATAAAATCAATGATGCCGCATTGTTGCATAGGCGTAGATATTATTGTAGGATTTCCAGGCGAATCTGATGAGGACTTTTTGGAAACATATCAGTTCTTAAATGAACTTGATATTGCATACCTGCATGTATTTACATACTCCGAAAGAGAAAACACGCCCGCTGCATTAATGGAAGGTACTGTCTCCAAAAAGAAACGCGCTGAGCGATCAAAAATGCTCCACAATCTTTCGGACAAAAAACGGAGAAAGTTTTACCATGAAAACCTGGGAAAAGTCTATACTGTCCTTTTTGAAAATGATATTGAAAATGGTTTGATGCATGGTTTCACCGAAAACTACATACGGGTAGCCGCAAAGTTTGACCCGATGCTTGTCAATGAACTGAAGAGCGTCAAACTTTTGGAAATGAATGAGAATGGCTTGATTTCAATTGATGAACCTTCCCTGGAGATTGTGACACATTAAGCCTTTCTATGCAGTCGTCTTTTTTATTCTGCCATCCTTAAGCTCTATCTTTCTGTCAGACATTCCAGCTAGTTCGGCATTATGCGTTACGATAATGAACGTTTGCCCCAACTCTTTTCTCAATTGAAAAAACAAGTTGTGCAAGTCGACCGCATTCTTAGAATCTAAATTCCCACTGGGCTCATCGGCTAGAATTAACTGCGGAGAATTAATCATCGCCCGCGCTACTGCAACGCGCTGCTGCTCTCCGCCTGAAAGCTCAGCGGGCTTATGCGTAATTCTATCAAACAGGCCAAGCATTTCCAGAAGTTCCGTTGCACGCTGTTTAACCGCCTTATCATCCCTCCGACCAATCAATCCCGGGATCATCACATTCTCAAGGGCAGAAAATTCCGGAAGCAGGTTGTGGAACTGAAAAACAAAACCAATGGATTTATTCCGAAAGGCGGCGAGATTTTTGGCCGATTGGCCAAAGACATCAATATCCTGAATAAAAACTTTACCTCTATCTGGCATATCGAGGGTCCCCAAGATGTGGAGTAAGGTGCTCTTTCCCGCACCTGAAGCACCTACTATGGCCACCACCTCGCCCTTGTTAATCTCCAGATCAATTCCCTTTAAAACGGGCAACTCTCCGTATGACTTTTCTAGATTTGTGGCGCGAAGCATTGTTGAATTGATCTGATTCCTTGAAATAAAGCTGTAAATAAAGTAGTTTCGCCCCAAAGAAAAAATTCATGAACATCCACGAATATCAGGGCAAAGAGATTCTCAAAAAATACGGAGTATCCATTCAACGCGGAATCGTGGCCGATACGCCCGACAGCGCCATTAGTGCAGCCAAGGAATTGCAGGCAGAAACCGGGACAAAATGGTTTGTGATCAAATCTCAGATTCATGCCGGTGGTAGAGGCAAGGGTAAAGTGAAGGAAACCGGGTCTAACGGCGTGGTACTCGCAAAAAGTATAACAGAAGTGCCAGAGAAAGTAAAAGCTATTCTGGGGGGAACATTGATAACACATCAAACCGGACCTGAGGGAAAAAAAGTAAATAAAGTATTGATTGCCGAGGATGTATACTATCCGGGAGAAAACGAGCCCAAAGAGTATTATATGAGCATCTTGCTGGATCGTTCAAAAGCATGTCCGGTGATAATGGCTTCCGTTGAAGGTGGGATGAACATTGAAGAGGTAGCCGAGACAAATCCTGAAAAAATTATAAAAGAGTGGATTGATCCAGCCATTGGACTACAACCTTTTCAGGCGCGTAAGCTTGCTTTTGCACTGGGATGGGAAGGAAATGCTTTCAAAGAAGGCGTAAGATTTATACATTCATTGTATAACGCTTACCTTGGACTAGATGCCTCTATGTTTGAAATCAACCCGTTGCTCAAAACATCCGACAATAGAATATTAGCCGTTGATGCGAAGGTTAATCTGGATGATAATGCCCTTTTCAGACACAAAGATCTGGCAGAACTCAGAGACATCACCGAAGAAGATCCCCTTGAGGTTGAAGCTGGCAAAGCAGGCCTCAACTATGTAAAACTGGACGGCAACGTTGGATGCATGGTAAATGGTGCCGGCCTTGCAATGGCAACGATGGATATTATTAAGCTATCTGGCGGTGAGCCTGCCAATTTCCTCGACGTTGGCGGTGGGGCAAATGCGGAAACAGTTGAAGCCGGCTTCAGGATTATCCTAAAGGACCCTAACGTAAAAGCGATTCTTATTAACATCTTTGGCGGAATTGTTCGATGCGACCGCGTCGCTAACGGAGTTGTTGAGGCCTATAAAAAGATTGGTGATATTCACGTTCCGATTATTGTGCGATTGCAAGGAACAAATGCTGAAGAGGGGGCTAAGATTATTGAACAATCCGGTCTGCAGGTATTCTCGGCAATTGTACTGAAAGACGCAGCACAAAAGGTGAAGGAAGTTTTGGCTTGACCGAATATTTTTTGGCCAAGTCATGGTTTTCTGTAATATAAGTCAACGTATGCATTCCAAGAAACGCGTTAAAAGATTAATAATCCTTGCTCTTGTCTTTAATATGGGAATTCCCCTGATCGGGAATTCCCAAAGTTTCTATGCATTCCAAAGGGATCGGAATTTCCTGGTAAGCCTGGGTACAGGAACTGCAAATTATTACGGGGAAATGGTGAACCCCGGAGAGTCTGGAATTCTTAAACCAAACATTGCAGCAGGAGCCGAGTATTATTTAACGAATCGCATAAGTGTAAGATCAGAACTAACTTGGTTTCAACTTTCCGGAGATGATGCGAAAGCTGATGATGACCGACAGGAAAGGAACCTTTCCTTTAGGTCGAACAATATCGAATTAAGTGTGCTGGGGGCTATTAATCTAACTCCCATGGGCATGCGCTTCTACCAACGTTCACTATTGAACCTTCATGCCTTTGCTGGAATTGGTGCATTGTACTTCAATCCCAAGGCTGAATATCAGGGCAAGTGGCATGCCCTTCAACCACTGCAGACCGAAAACAGGAAGTATAGTCGAATACAGGCCGTAATACCCATAGGTCTTGGGGCTCGCATAAAAGTAAATCCCTTTTATAACATATTGATTGAAGCTGGTTATCGGATAACTTTCACCGATTATCTGGATGATGCGAGCAGCACAAGATACCCAGATGGTGCCTTGTTAAAAAGTGACCTTGCCAGGGCCTTATCAGACCGGCGAGTTGAAATAGGCACACAGCCCAGCAAACCCACGCTTGTGGGTAAAAGGGGGAACCCAGGAAAGAACGACGGTTATCTGATCACCAACATTACACTTCAATATTACCTCCCTGAGACGTTCTTTTTTAACAGGCGCAACAAGCTTTACAATACCAAAAGAAAGTGGTACTACAGAAGGCCGAAGGGCCGCTGATTTCTATTCGCTTCGGCTCATCAACCAGCTCAAATCCTGCAACTTACTGGAATTCAGCAAAAGTCTCTTGTCCTTACTTAGCTGCTAGAAGATACCACAGAACGACTGTTAAACGCCTGGCTTTCCAATGATCTCCTATCACAAGATGTAACACCATTCTTATCAACAATTATCAAGAAAAGCTTGGCCAGAAACAGTCCCAATGGTAAGCAACGGTAAAATTGTCGCTGAATGCATTGCGCTAATCTTGCTCAGCGGTGGATAATAAGGAGGGTCTGGCTTGATCCTTTTTTCAAGAATAGTCTAAATTTTCTATATTTAGACAACTTAAGCCTATGAAGAAACGCATGAAAACGTTAGCAATCGTTGTTTTGGGCATTATTACCGGATTTCCGATGATCGGGAATTCTCAAAGTTTCTATGCCCTTCGGCAGGATAGAAATTTCTTGGTGAGTCTTGGTTCAGGAACTGCTAATTACTATGGGGAAATGGTCAACCCGGGGGAGTTTGGAATTCTAAAGCCAAACGTCGCAGCCGGAGCTGAGTACTATATAACGAATCGCATAAGTATCAGATCCGAGCTAACCTGGTTCCAGCTTTCCGGAGATGATAAGAAAGCCGACGATGACCGCCAGGAAAGAAATCTTTCGTTCAGGTCCAATAATATCGAATTAAGCGTGCTGGGGGCAGTTAATCTAACCCCTATGGGCTTAAGATTCTATCAGCGTTCGAAGTTAAACTTTCATGCTTTTGCGGGGATTGGCATGCTTTACTTTAATCCTAAGGCACAGTATCAGGGCAAATGGTATGCCCTCCAGCCACTGCAGACAGAAAACAAGAAATACAGTCGCATACAGGCTGTTATACCCTTTGGTCTTGGCGCGCGCATAAAACTAGATCCCTTTTTCAATATATTGGTTGAAGCTGGTTACAGGATTACATTTACCGATTATCTGGACGATGCCAGTGTCACCAGGTACCCGGATCCCTCGCTGTTAAAGAGTGATCTTTCCAGGGCTTTGTCTGACAGGCGCGTTGAAATAGGCACACAACCCAAGAATCCTCAGACCATCGGCAAGCGCGGAAACCCCGCGAAAAATGACGGTTATTTCATTACCAACATTACACTGCAATATTATATACCTAAGATGATGTTCATGTCCTGGCATAATAAGCTTTATAATGCCAAGAGAAAGTATTATTACAGAAGGCCGAAAGGCTCGTGATTTTGCAATTCAATCAGGCGTTTTTCATCGCCTTATGAAAAAGTATACCCCTGTACCCCTATACCCGTATCCTTGCGATCAATAGATATCACTACGGCCTTCCTGCATGCAGAAAATCAGCCTGGGAATCGTATTTGGCCCAACATCATTGTGGGTCATAATTTACAGCCAAGACACGGCAATGAGCATTCATCTGGTAATAGCTTGAATACAATGCTAAACTGATTCACTGTCAGGTTCTCCACAAGGTAGAATCAGCATGATCCTGGGCACGAGGAATTGGCAAACTCCTGAAACTGAAACTTAAGCGCTTCAGAATCGGGCAGTATGGCATAAATTATTGTAGTTTTGATCCTTGACATGTGATTCAACACGCCACATCTGAATCCAGCATAATAAATAACACTTCACCCTAAAACCCTCATGCTTTATGAATAATCGAAGATTTCTACCCTACATCATATTGGGTATCATAGCCCTTTTCGTAATTATGGGCATTTCGTCCAGCATCTTTTATACCGTGGGCCCTACAGAACGGGCCATTATATTCTATAAATTCGGAAAAGGCCTTGATAAGGATAACATAATCCCCCAAGGATTTCATTTCAAGGCGCCATGGAATGACCTTTATATCTATGCCGTTAATGAAACTTCATCGGAGGAAAACATGGACGTGCTGGACAAGAGTGGTCTTTCAATACACGTAGACATCACCATCCGTTACTACCCAATTCCTGAAAAAATCGGGTACATCCATGAGAAGTTCACGCGGAATTACGTTAATGTACTGGTCATTCCAGAGGTTCGTTCAACAGTCCGGCAGGTTATGGGCCGCTATACTGCGGAAGAGATTTACTCCACCAAAAGGGCTGAAGTAGAAACCGCTATACGCACCGAAACTGAAACGGTCCTTCAAAAAAATTATGTCAACTCACCCGCTGTGCTGATACGGTCAATTTTGCTTCCTGAGCAAATAAAAGGGGCGATTGAAAACAAACTCCAACAGGAACAAGAGGCGCTTGCCTATCAATTTCGGTTAGACAAAGAAAAAAGCGAAGCGGAAAGAAAACGAATTGCTGCTGAAGGCGAGTCTCGTGCGAACAACATCATTAACAATAGCTTAACAAATAATCTATTGAAAATGAGGGGGATAGAGGCAACGCTGGAGTTGTCTAAATCACCTAATGCCAAGGTAATCGTAATTGGCTCTGGTGGAGATGGAATGCCACTGATACTGGGTAATAATTAACATTAGCACATTATTTATCTCATTCTTTTCTAATCATCGCATAACCCCGTATATTTAAAACCTATGCTAAATTTATCCGAACATGTCTAAAACTGCTGAACTGATTATCGATGGTAAGTCCTATGTATTTCCGCTTGTTGTTGGGAGCGAAAATGAGGTCGCTGTTGATATTAGCCAACTTATGGAAAAGACGGGGGCCGTCACGCTGGATCTTGGCTTCAAGAACACTGGCTCTACGAAAAGTGCTATAACTTTCCTGGATGGTGATAAAGGTATACTGCGATACCGCGGGTATTCGATTGAAGACCTGGCAGAAAAGTCTAACTTCATCGAAGTTGCTTACCTCCTTATTTTTGGTGAGCTTCCTACGCAAGAGCAGTATATTAAGTTCAGCGATGACATCAGAACACATACGCTAGTTCATGAGGATATTAAGAAGATGCTGGATGGATTCCCGTCAACAGCTCATCCCATGGGTGTACTAGCATCCTTGTTCTGCTCTCAGACAGCCTTCTATCCTGAATCGCTTGATCCAAATCGTGCGAATAATGCAGTATACCTGAGCATCATACGCTCATTGGCAAAAATGCCGACATTTGCGGCGTGGGCTTATAAAAATGCAGCAGGTCATCCGGTAAACTATCCAGATAACAAGCTGGAATTCACAGCACGGTTCCTGAAAATGACCTTTGCCCTCCCGGGCCAGGATTATGAAGTGGATCCGGTTATCACGGAAGCCCTGGATAAACTTCTTATCCTTCATGCTGATCATGAACAAAACTGCTCGACGTCGACTGTGAGAATTGTCGGATCATCGAAAGCAAGTATATATTCCTCTATTTCAGCCGGTGTAAATGCGCTTTGGGGTCCGCTTCACGGTGGCGCCAATCAGGAAGTTATCGTCATGCTGGAAAATATCAAGAACGACGGAGGGGATACTGAGAAATGGATCAACAAAGCGAAGGATAAGAATAGCGGGTTCCGCCTGATGGGTTTTGGGCACCGTGTTTACAAAAACTTTGATCCGCGCGCAAAGATCATCAAGAAAGCTGCCGACGATGTGTTGAAAAAACTTGGTGTTAATGACCCGGTGCTTGAAATTGCCCTAAAACTAGAAGAAGCAGCATTGAAAGATCCATATTTTGTAGAAAGAAAGCTGTATCCCAACGTCGATTTTTATTCAGGCATCATCTACCGTGCGCTTGGCATTCCCGTTGAAATGTTTACCGTAATGTTTGCCATGGGCAGGCTTCCTGGCTGGATTGCGCAATGGATGGAAATGCGTGAAAATAAAGAGCCAATCGGCAGACCAAGGCAAATTTATACTGGCGCCACCCTCAGACCATACAAAGCAATTGGAAGTCGTTGATAAAACTGATAAAGGGTAAAGCGATTACTTAATCATTTCGCGCTTGCACCTATATTCCTTCTGGTTTGGAGATTTGATTGCCGCTTAATAACAACTTCAGCAATGGATGTACGACAATTTGATGGCGCTGTACAACGATCAAAGCAATTTACCAGCCGCCCCAGCAATGAAGAACTCCTGCAGCTTTATGCACTATACAAACAAGCCACGGCCGGAGATGTCAGCGGCGAAAGACCAGGTGGATTTGATTTTAAGGCAATTGCTAAGTTTGAAGCCTGGGAGGCACTAAAAGGAATGCCCAAAGAGGAGGCTATGCGCGAATATGTGACCTTGGTTGATAAACTCCATCAACAATACGCGTAATAGCGTGAATCTATTCTACCAACCACGCATACAGGAGGGCGTTCATTACCTCGAACCTGAAGAATCCAGACACAGTACCAAGGTATTGCGCATGAAAGTAGGCGACAGGATTCAAATCACCGATGGGAAAGGATTTCTATACAACGCGCTGATCACAAAAGCGGATGCAACCCAGTGCCTTTTTGTCATCCAGGAAACTGTGCAGGAACCACTTCGGAATTACCACATTCATATAGGCATCGCACCCACGAAAAACGCAGATCGTCTTGAGTGGTTTGTTGAAAAAGCAGTAGAGCTTGGCGTTGATGAAATAACACTCATCAATTGTGAGCACTCAGAACGAACCCATCTGAAATTCGAACGGTTGCAAAAAATAGCCATCAGTGCAATGAAGCAGTCGTTGAGATCAACACTGCCATCTATTTCCGGTCCTGTTGCATTTTCAGAAATCATGCATGACACGTCGGCGTCGGCGAAGTTTATCGCTTGTGTAGACCCTAATAATCCGGATCACCTGAAAGATATTGCAGCCGCAAATTCAAAATACATGGTGCTCATCGGGCCTGAAGGAGACTTTTCAAAGAATGAATTGCAGATGGCCTCAGCGTATAATTTTCAACGGGTAAGTCTTGGCTCCATTCGATTAAGGACTGAAACAGCAGGCCTTGTAGCATGCCATATTTTGAATTTGGTAAACACGCCCTGATCATTGTACATTGTTGCTTGTTAATTGATTGGCATGATTTTAAACTACATCTGGGTTTCTTTTTTCCTGATTGCTTTTGTTGTCGCACTAGTGAAACTGATAGTCTTTCAGGATACCGAAGTCTTTCCGCAAATGCTTCAGTCTACTTTTGATATGGCCAAAACGGGATTTGAAATCTCCATTGCACTCACCGGTGTAATGTCGCTTTGGCTTGGGCTAATGAAGATTGGAGAAAAAGGAGGAATCGTTCCCATATTATCCAAATTAGTTGGTCCATTTTTCTCCAGGTTATTTCCGGAGATACCCAAAAATCATCCTGCCACCGGATCAATCATAATGAACTTCAGCGCCAACATCCTGGGCCTGGATAACGCTGCTACACCGCTGGGTTTAAAAGCAATGAAGGAACTGCAAGATATTAACCCAAACAAAGACACTGCATCCAATGCACAGATTATGTTTCTGGTATTGAATGCTTCCGGACTAACCATTATCCCCCTATCGGTCATCGCAGATCGTGCCACAATGGGTGCACTCCACCCTACCAGCATATTCCTCCCTACCCTCATTGCAACATTTTGCTCCACGGTTGTTGGACTGACCTACGTGAGTATTAGGCAAAAAATAAATTTGTTGGATCCTGTCGTTATTTTATACCTCGTTGGCATGACGAGTTTTGTAGGACTTGGTATTTGGTATTTTGCATCGTTGTCTCCGCAAGCACTCCAAGTGCAATCAACATTGTTTACCAGCGTGAGCATTCTGTCGATCATTATCTTCTTTTTTGTTTTGGGGCTTATTAAGAAAATTCATCTATTTGAGACTTTCATAGAGGGCGCTAAAGAAGGCTTTGCCATTTCTATTAAGATTATACCTTTCTTAATTGCCATATTGGTAGGTATTGGTCTTTTCCGCACGTCGGGAACTCTGCCCTACATTAAAACAGGTATCCAATGGATGTTAAGCCAGGCAGCTATCAATACGGACTTCGTTGAAGCGCTGCCGGTAGCCTTTCTTAAACCACTCAGCGGGCAGGCAGCAAGAGGCATGATGATCGACATTTCAAAAAGTACACCAGGTGGTCCCGACTCATTCGTCGCAAATCTTGCAGCAATATTTCGCGGCTGCGCCGAAACGACTTTTTTTATCGTTGCGCTTTATTTTGGTTCTGTGAATATTAAGAAAACCAGATATGCGCTGACTGGCGGATTAATTGCAGATGTCGCCGGTGTTATTGCCGGAATTTTAGTGGGCTACCTTTTCTTTCATTGACCGATAAAAGCGATATTTGGTTTGTTTAGGTTGACAATCAGGTTTAACATTGTTGTATGGAAAAAAAGGCGGATATCCAAAAAACCATATACGATAACGCGAAGACCCACTTTCTTGGGAACTTTCCTGATTCATTGCCTATTGAACAGGCATACGTACACATCGGCATTTACCTGGGGTGGATCATAGAAACCGGTTTGTATTCTGAGTATTTTGAAGAGGAAGCTTCAAACCAGATTTTTCGATTTAAGCGCCGGGAAATTTCTTGTACAATTCTCAGTGAGATCTGGGATGGATACCTTGGTTATGAACTATTTAGTCGCCATGGTAATATGTTCACATACTACTATTATGGTGGCGGTTTGTACCGCAATGACTATGATGAAATTCTCGTGAAAACGCTTCCCTCTATTTATCACGTAACGGATAGCTGGGAGAACTATCAAAAAATTAAAAACAGGATCTCGATGCGATTCAGTGACTGGAAAAGGCTTGTTGGCGTCTGATTTAATTTATCAGCTTCCCATTTTTGTCCATTGTGCTGAGTTGGTTGTCATCTCCGTGTATAGCGAGTTCTCCGGATGCAGAATCAAACAAGATTTTCCGCGGAACAAAATCAAGTTTATAGTTCATGCTCCACGACAATCCGTCAGACCTATAAATCTTTGCCAACGTTGCACCAACCTTGCTCTCATCATCTTTGTGTTCAGAGAAAATCAAAATGAAGTAAATCTGACCTGCGGCGTCAGAATAGGAAATCGCTTTTGAATCGTCTAAACTGGAGAGTTCGAAATATTGCTTTTCTACGGGAAAGGAAACCTTAACTGTAGGAACCCTCGAAGAGTTGATGTTAAATAGGTATCCAGCCGGGTCCAGTGAATCTGTGTAATGAAGCCCTACGGTATATTTCTCATCGACGACGACTAAGGCCTTGTATCGGGAGTCTGAACCTCCCTGAAATAAAGGTATGGAGTCAGCGCCATTAATAAGCCAGCGCAGCGATTCCATACGCCTGGCAAGTTCCTCCTCCTTTATTTTTTTCTCACTTTGGGCGTAATCTTTAAGGCCTACAATATAACTTTTTAACAAGGTGATTGTATCATAGGTGTTCTTAACGAAGTACTCATAGTTTGCTGCATTGCTATCGAAATAATCACCGGAAAGTTTTGTTGTTATGCTATCCAAAGTATTCAAGTACATAAACTCCTTACGCAACAAGCTAAGCTGAAGATGAACGTCTGCTGAATCAGCGTGACGTCTGTTTTCAAAAACCGTAGAACGATACTCCAGATCCGAAATCTTGAGGGCAAAAACTGCGACGGGCAACGGCTCCGCATCATACTTTCTCAGTTTCTCCAATAACTGGCGATCAATCAAAGCAGCAAGGTCAGTCTTGACTGAAACGGAGTCATGGTTAAGTTTCTCACGCAGTTTATTAATTTCTATGTCATAAGAGACCAATTGTTCCCGCATTGGAAAAATCTCGCCTTCAATGGTTTGCTTCGCCTTAGCTGTGAATTTCTTGTAGTCCCAAATCTGCAAATCATCTTTGTAAAAGTCGGCAACCGACGTACCATCCTTTTTGAAGTCCACTATTTCCTGAAGCGAAAGTGTCTGATTATATCCCATACGGCCAATCGTGGAAGAACTTGATTTGTAAAGATCAAATGCTTTCAGGCATGAATCAAAACGGACGGACAGCAAGGAGAGGTCTTTAACCGTATTCTCCTCTGCCCGCAGGTATAATTCTTTCTCTCCCGGAAAAGCGGCTTGAATAGTCTTGAATAATTCATTCGATTTCACGTATAAACTATCGGATAATGAAAAATAGTGTTTTACCATTTTCACCCGATCAATACGCTCCCGCAGCCCTTCCATTTTCTTCTCCAGATCGAACTGTATATCCGAAAGCTTAACGCCAAACTCCCCTGTACGTAAATCTCTGCGGTTATAGGCCTGGTAATACTCATCATTCCTTTTAATCTCCTTCTCCGTAATTGTTTTATATGCCCTATCATAGAAAATGACCGCGGAGTCCATATATGCGATAGTCTGGCTGGTTTGCTTGAGCAGGTCGCCCTTCAAGGATTTCTCCTGGAAAATAATACCCATATAAAGCAGGGCATTCGGATTGTCACTCTTTTCTTCCTGGAGATATTTTTTGAGAAATGGCTCGGCTGCATCGTACTGTTTAGTGCTGAGCAAGCCCCAAATGTCCTTATACTTAACCTTCTGTCCACAGGCAGAGGAAACAATAAAAAAAAGTATAAGGAACTTGATTGAGGCAAGTTTTGTCATCTTAAAGCCAGATTATCTTTCGAAATTAATTAAAATAGCGACATTTGGGTAACCACTTGCCAAAGAACAAAGCCATAAATGGAAAAAGTGTTTCGTCATAAAACTGTTATGCAAGCCTGGAAGGCGGTTAAGCCGTGGCTCATTTTTATTACATTGTTTCTAGTTTTGCGTTATAGCGGCATACTGGCAGGTATTTCATATCTAACCGGCAATGTAATAATGCGTACTGGTGTGATGGATGCCAGCCCGAAGGAAGTAGCAGTAACCAAGAAATTCAACTACAACTTCAGCATTAAAGATTTAGCTGGAAATGCTATTCATGCAGATCAATTTAAAGGAAAAACTGTCTTTTTGAATATCTGGGCTACCTGGTGCGGACCTTGCAGGCTGGAGATGCCTTCAATTCAGAAGCTGTATCAACAGGTTGATACTGAAAAAATTGTATTTATCATGTTGTCTGTTGATCGTCCCCAGGACCTCAATAAAGTGAAGAACTATATTGGCGAGAAGGAATTTACATTTCCTGTATATACCCCGGCAGACTACCTTCCTAATCAACTTCAGGTAAAAACCATCCCCACAACTTTTATAATCAGTCCGGACGGAAAGATTGTAAGTAACGAAACTGGTGCCACTAACTTTGACACGCCTGAATTCAAGGCGTTTCTTGAAGCTTTAGTCCTACAGTAAAGATCGAATTCCGTGCCTGACTAGGCCTGATACAACCATTCATTAAAATATCAGGATTTAGTATACTAATATTATTAGTTTTAATACATTTGTATTAACTAACTATATTAGTATTATGAAAACAATAAGGACCGTTCTGGGAAACAAAAAAATAGAGGACAATGATTATCCGGTTGCCCTTATTCAGTTACGCGAAATCCTGGATGCACATCGCAGTAAATTGATCAATAGATTATTGGCGGATTTACCCACCTACATTGATTATAAATTCAATACCAAAGTAAATTCGAAGCAGGTGGAGGACATTAAAGAAAAACTATCCTTCTTAAAAAATTCATCTGTCGACATGGATAAGTATGGGTTCATATTTCAAAATGCCATGTCGCAAGAGACAACTTATGTTGCTACTGAACCTTTCTACAAAGAGATAGACGACAATATAAGCGGTTACTTAAACGAATCTCAGCTAAAACTTGTAAAGTAATATTGGTTTGGGAAAGAATATGCGAAGTAGATTATTATACGGCAAGATGCCCCGCGATGTGGAGGACGAACTTTCGCCAATACACATCGAAAAAACCTGGGAGTTACTGGAAGAAAAATTTTGTTTTAATGTAAAGGTCTGGAAGCAGGAGTATAAGCTGTTCTACCAAAAACAGCCGCACAGTGTCTCTGAGCAGGAAGCATTCGTTGAATTCGGAGCCGCCTTTATTAACCCGGTATTAAATAGGATTTTAAAACGACAGGAACATCATAATACCTGGGGGAATATGCTGATCTATATTGTCAGGAAGCATTAAATACTGTGTATACTGCAAACAACTTGAAACCCTTTAGCGGTGAGAAAAAAAGGTAATGCACAAGATCATTATTGCTTGCACTTTTGGCTAAATTGAAAAACATTTATTAGGCCAGGGCCTTCCAAAAAATTATGATACGTTCATTGTTGCTTTTGATCTTATTGGCATTTATTGCTGAGTCTCCGGAGAAAAATGCCTCTCCTCAATGGATAAAACTTTTTAATGGGAAAGATCTGAGCAATTGGAAAATTAAAATTAAAGATCATCCGCTTGGGGATAATTTCGCCAATACATTCAGGGTAACCGACGGAAACTTAACGGTTGGTTACGAGGAGTACACAGATTTCAACGAACAATTCGGTCATATATTTTACGCTAAAAAGTATTCATCTTACCTGCTGACGATGGAGTACCGTTTCATTGGTGACCAGGCCAAGGGTGGCCCTGCATGGGCTTATCGCAATAGCGGGGCGATGATTCATTCCCCGGCTCCAGAAACCATGGGGCTAAACCAGGATTTTCCCATATCCATCGAAGTACAACTCCTGGGAGGAAACGGTAATGAAGATCGCCCGACGGCTAATCTCTGCACACCTGGAACGAATGTTATGTTGAATGGCAAACTTTTTACAGACCACTGTATAAATTCAAGCTCCAAAACATATCACGGCGATCAATGGGTTCGGGTAGATGTCCTTGTTTTAGGTGATTCTATCATCAGACACATCGTGGAGGGAGACACTGTTTTAGTATACAGCAAACCGCAGATCGGCGGGGGAGCCGTATCAAATTATGACCCAAAGGAGAAAGTCGATGGCAAGCCATTGAAAGGGGGTTATATCTCGCTGCAGAGCGAAAGTCATCCGGTACAATTTCGCAAGGTTGAACTCTTCGACCTTGAACCTTATGTCCGGGATTCACAGAAACTTAAATCGATGATCAGGAAATTAAGCAAGCGTTCTGTTAGATGAGAGTGATTGCAGATAATAACGTCACCATCATACCCTGTAGAAGAATCTGAAATAAGTAAAGAATAAAAATAGTGCGAGTGCTACATGCACCGAAAATCTTTTGCTACCCGCCAATTTACTGTGTTGAAAAACAAAATGAAGGAGTAGCCCCAGTACAAACCAAGCCATATAATTCTTTAGGGGGGTAACATTGCCAGCAAAGGTCCAAAAATCAAATATTGGCGCCGATGCCTCCATAAAAAAATCCAAACTCACCATAAGTACTGCCCCTATTAGCATTCTTATAGCTCTGTTTTCAGCTATATGATTTGAACAAACGCCGGTTACCAGCACAAGTATGGCCCAGGTAAGTCCGATCAAAAAAGGAACGCCTCCTACCTTCAGACCCAAACTATCGCCGTAAGAATATCTACCGAATAAAAACCCGCCATGAATACCTATCCACTCTGCCAGCATACCCACAGCGAAGAAAAAGAATGTAATTGCAATGCTTTTTGGTGATGATATCGGGAAATTGATGATCAATAGAACAAAGATCAGAAGAAGATTAATTGGTGTCTTGCTTATAAACCACTGTTGATACCCCAAGCTTATCCCAATTAAAGCGGAAATCTGTAACAGCCATACAAGTCCAATAGAAATGTATTCAATATTTAAGTAGTAACTTTTATGTTTTGTAATGGTAATCATACCTCAGGGATTAAATCCGCTGTAATTTTTGCTGACAACAGACAAAGTGGAATGCCCCCTCCAGGATGTACGGACCCCCCGCAGAAATACAGGTTCTTTAGCAAACCTGAAAAATTGGGGTGTCTCAAAAAGGCAGAGAATCTGGAATTACTGGACGTTCCATAAAGTGAACCTCTGTGCGAACTTGTGTTCGCCTCAATACCCACCGGATCGAGCACCTCTTCCACCTCAATGAACTCCTCCAGTTTTACATTTAGCATGCGATTTATCTTGGTTAGGATATTCCTTCGGGCATCCTTTTTCAACTTCTCCCAGTCTTGCCCAAAATTCCCTGGGGCATTAATCATTACGAACCAATTCTCACAACCCTCAGGCGCATGCTTATCTTCCTTTGCAGTAACATTTATGTACACAGTAGGATCATCATACAAGTCCCGATATGCAAAGATATGCTTAAACTCCTGTTCATAATCGCCGCTGAAAAAAATGTTGTGTAAGTCCAACTGTGGAAATTCCTTTCTTACCCCCCAATAAAATATAAGCGCAGAACTTGATCTTTCCTGCTTAAGTATTTTAACGGGACTTGGAACATCCGCGAGGAGTTTCGTGTACGTCGAAAATATGTCCATGTTTGAAACAACTACAGTCGCATCGTGTATCCCCGCTTTTGTTTCTACGCCGACAACGCGCTTATCTTTATGTAAGATGGCCTCAACCCGATGATTGAACCGGAATTGTATGCCTTGATCCAAAGCTAATCGATACAGACTCTGCGATATGGAGTGCATACCTCCTTCCGGATAAAACGTGCCAAAATGCATTTCCAGGTGTGGAATCATAGACATAATACCAGGAGTCTTATAAGGCGATGACCCGTTGTAAGTGGCATATCGGTTAAAAAGTTGAACTAAATGAGGATTTGAAAAGTGTTTTTCATTCACTTCATTCATCGTTCTTGAAAGGTCCAGTTTGTAAAGCTGCGCAATCGACTTCATCGTTTCTGCCGAGAAATAAGTGCTCCATTTGTGCAACGACTTTGTCAGGAAAATACCAGCTGTGAGGTTATACTTTTGCTGATTTTTGAATAAATAACTTCGCAGAATCCCCGGAGGGGTAGAAAATGCTTTTACGGCTTTCTCGATAAATTGGTCTGTATCAGCCATGGCCGAAAAAGTCGTGCCATCTTCCCAAAAATAGTTGCATATGATTTCCTTTGGCTTGTACCTAAAATGATTTGTTGGATCAATGCAGAAAAGTTGGAAAAGTTCGTTTACCAAATGAGGCATTGTAAACAAAGAAGGTCCTGCATCAAACCGATAGTTTCCCTTCTCAAAAGCATGCATCTTTCCCCCCGCGTACGCATTGGTCTCGTATACCTCAACATCATAGCCCTTTTTACGCATACGGAGCGCAATAGCCAGGCCCCCTATACCCGAACCTATCACGATTGCTTTGGCCATACGAGATTAATAGTTGGGTCAATCATGTTACAAGCCTTTACACAAAAAATACGGAACGATGTTTTATAGGAACGCATGCATGACCATTTACGGAGGTTTTTGCAGACTTAACGTACAAAACATCAAAAGATAGCTGAAAAGCTCAAAATTACTGATCAACGTTAAACATTCTTCAATTACCGGGTTAATTCCACGATGAAAATCCATGCCCCATGGCACACCCTATTGCTCCCCCTGTCAACCCGGCAAGCCTGGGGAACTTCTCCTGAAATAAATCCCGAAAAACATCATCCTCTCTCAAATGAGCACTATTTTTTTGTATAATTCCGGCGGTCAGAAGATGTACCCTCGACAATTAAACCGATACATTGTAAATTTGTTCCACTTATTGCCAGTCTGCTGAATACGCGTGACCCTGGCAGTTCAGGATTTTAAGCAATAACCATCGGGAAAAATGACTTTTGGTAGTTATGGATGCTAGCGAAATATTAATCTGCTCACTGATAGCGATAAGCACGTTCCTGTTTTGGGAGTTTGTGGCATGGTTTACACATAAGTATGTCATGCATGGTTTTCTATGGGTATGGCACAAGTCACATCATTCCGTCCACAACCATCTGCTGGAGAAAAATGATTGGTTTGCCGTTGTGTTCAGTGTCCCTGCTATTGCGCTGTTTATTATTTCAACTACGGTTTTCAAAAGTGCCTATCTGTTTTCTGTCGCGATTGGTATCGTTTGCTATGGTCTGTTCTATTTGATTTTTCACGACGTCATCGTTCATCAGCGGTTAAAGTGGAGACCAAAGAAAAGAAGCAAATATTTGAGCCGCATGATTAATGCCCACTACATACATCACAGCAAGCATTCAAAAGAAAATGGTGAAGCATTTGGCTTCCTGATCGTCCCCAAAAAATACGAGGTAACAAACAAGCACGATAAGAAAGACAGCCCTGTTGATACTTTCAAGTGAACATGTTGAATTTCAATTCTTTCCCGCTGAACAATACTGCCGGATTGAGCTGAATCAGGCCAAGGGTTTAAACTGAGGCGCAGAACTTTGTGATCACTGACTGTCCTAAAGTATCAGTTTGCCCAACGTGCATCGACATCCTGAAATATTGAAACGTAAGAACATTTTGAAGCGTACTATTTTATTAGAATAATAATGAACTTATCTTCAGCCCCCATATTAGAATCTTTACTTTCAAATTGAGAAATCACTTGTTAACTTATACCCTATGGCTGATTTTCAAATAAAGAAGACATCGAAAGCTTACGATGTATGCGTAGTAGGATCTGGTGCCGGAGGTGGGATGGCTGCTTATGTACTCGCCAATGCGGGGATTAAAGTAGTTTTGTTGGAAGCCGGCCCACTGTATGATCCTGCAAAAAATGTTACCCAATTAAAATGGCCATGGGAATCACCTCGCCGTGGTGCCAGCACACCTTACCGAAACTTCGGAGACTTTGACGCAGCCTATGGTGGATGGGAACTGGAAGGCGAGCCCTATACCCATAAAGACGGCACTAAATTCGATTGGTTCCGGTCACGTATGGTAGGCGGACGTACCAATCACTGGGGAAGAATTTCCTTGCGTTTTGGGCCCAAAGATTTCAAGCGTAAAAGCATTGATGGATTAGGCGACGACTGGCCAATTGGGTACGATGATGTTGCACCTTATTATGATAAGATTGACAAACTCATCGGTGTGTTTGGTTCAAAAGAGGGAATATTAAATGAACCCGATGGAATATTTCTTCCTCCTCCGAAGCCAAGACTTCATGAGCTCTTTATCCAAGACGCAGCCACGTCAATAGGCGTTCCCGTGATTCCGTCCAGACTTTCTATTCTTACCCAAAAAATTAATGATTCACGTGGTAAATGTTTCTATTGCTCCCAGTGCAACAGAGGATGTACGGTATACGGTGATTTCTCTTCTTCCTCCGTTTTGGTAAAACCTGCCATCGAAACAGGAAATGTGGATATTATTCCAAACGCGATGGTGCGTGAAGTACTGACGGATGACAAAGGTATGGCTACCGGCGTTTCGTTTGTCAACAAAGATGACATGCAGGAGTACACCGTAAATGCAAAGGTTGTCATTCTCGCTGCCAGCGCATGCGAATCATCACGCTTGTTATTGAATTCAAAATCATCCCGCCATCCAAATGGACTGGCCAATGCAAGTGGTATTGTTGGAAAATATCTTCACGACTCTACCGGAGCCGACATGGGAGGAATCCTTCCTAAACTTGTCGGACGCAAACGCTACAACGAAGACGGCGTTGGGGGTATGCACGTTTATTCACCCTGGTGGCTTGACAATAAGAACCTCGATTTTCCGCGCGGATATCACATCGAATACTGGGGCGGTATGGGCATGCCTTCCTATGGTTTTGGATTCGGTATGCAGGGGCTTAACGGAAAATACCCTGGCAGGGATGGCAGCCAAAAAGATGCCGGCGGGTATGGTGCATCGCTGAAGGACGATTACCGGTATTTCTATGGCTCTACTTTCGGCATGTCGGGAAGAGGTGAAGCTATAGCCCGGGAAGATAACTACTGCGAAATCGACCCAAATACAGTGGATAAATATGGAATCCCGGTTTTACGTTTCCACTATAATTGGAGCGATCACGAGGTGAAACAGGCACGTCACATGAAGCAGACATTTGAGGAAATTATCTTCAAAATGGGGGGAGTCGTAACTTTCGGGAAAGATGGACCAGAAAATAATTATGGTCTCGCAGCCCCTGGACGAATCATCCACGAGGTCGGTACCACGCGCATGGGTGACGATCCAAATAAATCGGCTGTAAATAAGTTTAACCAGGCGCACGAATGTAAAAATCTTTTTGTGGTTGATGGCGGACCTTTCGTATCACAAGCAGATAAAAATCCTACTTGGACCATCCTTGCGTTATCAATGAGGGCTTCAGAGTACATTATTGATCAACTTAAGAAACAAAATATTTAGCATTATGGACAGACGGAAATACTTAAAAACACTTGCGGCAGGTTCTGTCGGCGCCGGTTTGATGCTCCATGCGTGCGGTCCTGAAGAAGGTAAGGGGATTGCCGATTCACCTCAATCGTTTGCTATTGATCGTACACCTGAAGAATTGAAACGCGAGCGTAAGCTTGCAGGTGAAAAGTTCTTCGATACGCACGAAATGGAGACGATAGCCTTGCTCGCTGACATTATTATTCCAAAGGATGAAACTTCCGGAAGCGCAACCGATGCAGGTGTTCCGGCGTTTATCGAGTTTATCGCTAAGGATATGCCCCATTATCAAACGCCACTGCGTGGCGGACTAAAATGGCTGGACATTCAATGCATGAAGCGATACAATGCTGATTTTGCCGCTACTTCAGCCCAGCAGCAAATAGAGATTGTTGACGAAATTGCCTTCCCCGAAAAAGCCAAACCTGAAATGCTGCAAGGCGTTGCTTTTTTCAATATGATGCGCGACCTGACAGCCTGCGGTTTCTTCACGAGTAAGATTGGCATTGCCGATCTTGGGTATACAGGCAACAAACCGAATCAATGGGATGGCGTACCCGCGGATGTGCTGGCACAATACGGTGTCAAATACGATGCGCGCACATTGGAGATTAGCGTAAAATTTGACGCTTAACACTCACAATTTTCTGCCTTTGTTTGATGGATCCAGATTATATCATGCTTTTGTTGAAAAATGATGTTAAATTCATAAAAAGATATTACCCCCTGAAAGATGAAGAAAACTTTCGAGCCCATAGTTTTTAAGGACTTAGACGAATGGGAAGAAGATTTGTTGCGAAGATATCCTGATCCGGATTCAATTGCTGAGGGAAAATCTACGGAAGCATTCAGGAATTATGACAGTCCTGAGCGCGATTCCGTCCGCGAATTCTACCGACTGAATCATACATACCAAACGTATGATTTTGTGTTAAACAAGCGGGCAACGTTTCTCGCATTCGACAAAAAAGAAATGCCCATTTGGGAAGCCTATGATTTTCTGAATCAACTTGTGGATGATTCTGATCCCGATACAGACCTTGACCAGCTGCAGCATTTGCTGCAGACTGCAGAGGCCATCCGAAAAGATGGTCATCCGGATTGGATGGTTCTCGTAGGTCTCCTGCATGACATGGGCAAAGTGCTTTGTTTATTCGGTGAGCCTCAATGGGCTGTTGTTGGTGACACGTTCCCGGTAGGTTGTGCCCATTCGGATAAAATCGTTTATCCTGAATTTTTTAAGCAGAACCCGGACAGCGAGAACCCTGCATACAATACAAAGTACGGTGTCTATTCGCAAAATTGCGGGTTAAGAAATGTTCAAATGTCGTGGGGACATGATGAATATGTATATCACATGGTAAAAGACTATGTGCCTGAATCCGGACTTTATATGTTGCGATACCATTCCTTTTATGCCCAGCATAGGGAAAATGCATATGATCATTTGTTAGATGATCATGACCGTGAAATGTTCAAATGGGTTAAACTATTTAATCCATATGATTTGTACTCCAAGAACCCTAATCCGCCAGACTGGAAAGCATTGCGTCCTTACTATGAGGACCTTGTTGCCAAATATCTTCCGCCTACGCTAAAATTTTAATAGGGACACTATATAAAATTCATAGGAGACAGCATTATGGCTATGTTTAATGTTGTCCCCGTGTGAAACGCTGTAACAGACAATGAATAAACTTTACACGGAAGATTATATAGTATTCCTTTTGTACTTCATCATAGTCTCCGGGTATGGCTATTACATCTATAAAAAAAAGAAAAGCAGTTCTTCAGACTCGAAGGCCTTCTTTCTGGCTGAAGGCTCCCTCACCTGGTGGGCAATCGGCGCATCGCTGATTGCATCCAATATCTCCGCAGAGCATTTTATTGGTATGTCTGGCTCCGGCTTTGCACTTGGACTCGCGATTGCCACTTACGAATGGATGGCGGCCGCCACACTTATAGTCGTTGCCATTTTTTTTATACCGGTTTACCTTAGAAACAAAATATACACCATGCCCCAGTTTCTGGCCACGCGCTACAACAATAGCGTGAGTACTACCATGACTGTTTTCTGGCTGCTGGTGTATGTTTTTGTCAACCTTACTTCTATTATTTACCTCGGAGCGATAGCCATAACTTCCATCTCAACAATCAGCTTCGGGTGGTGCGTCACCGGACTGATCGTATTTTCTGTAATCGTTACACTTGGTGGAATGAAAGTAATCGGGTATACAGACGTGATCCAGGTCTTGGTACTCATGATTGGTGGTCTTGTAACAGCCTACCTCTCACTGAGCCTGGTATCAGAAAATTTTGGTTTTGGAAGTGATGTACTGAAAGGTCTGTCGATACTTCGCGCCAAAGCGGACTCCCACTTTCACATGATCTTTGCCAGCGATCACCCCTATTACAAAGATCTGCCCGGCTTGTCAGTATTGATAGGCGGTATGTGGATTAATCAACTTAATTATTGGGGTTGCAACCAGTATATCGTACAACGCGCATTGGGCGCGGACCTAAAGACGGCACGAAATGGAATTCTGTTTGCCGCGTTCCTGAAATTGCTTATACCCGTTATAGCCGTGCTGCCCGGCATTGCCATGTTTGTATTGCATCAGGAGGGAATGTTCCAGCAGGAAATGATGGACAGCCATGGAACAGTGAAACCTGATCATGCCTATCCTATCCTCATGAACCTGTTGCCCGTTGGCTTAAAGGGTGTTGCGTTTGCAGCACTAACGGCAGCAATTGTCGCATCCCTGGCCGGCAAAGCCAATAGTATATCAACTATCTTCTCGCTGGACCTGTACAAGAAATTTATTAATAAAAATGCCAGTGAACGCAGTATCGTACGAACAGGCAGATGGGCTGTTATAATTTCCATGGTGATTGCCGGATTAGTAGCACCAGCGTTGCAAACCCTGGATCAGGCATACCAGTTTATCCAGGAATACATCGGATTTATTGCGCCTGGAGTACTGGCGATTTTCTTGATGGGGCTATTTTGGAAAAAGACGACTTCAAGTGCTGCACTAACAGGTGCACTGCTTACCATTCCGATTTCCACAATTTTGAAATTTCTGCCGGGTATTACGAATGGTACATTTCCGGACTATCCTTTCATCGATAGGATGTCCATAACCTTCCTGTTCATCGTCTTTGTTATGGTTGTCATGAGCATTGCGGTTCCTGAAAAGGACAAGCATCACGAAATCATTATCGATAAGAAAATGTTTATCGTGACGCCTGCCTTTACCATAGGCGCTGTGATAATTGTAGGAATTTTAGCGGCGTTGTATACGGTTTTTTGGTAAGAAGCCCTGATGTCCGAAAGCAGGAGACCCGGTGAAGCCTTACTTATCCCAATATGGACTTGAAATTCCATTCAAGTCGTATACCACTTTTCCATCGCGAATGGTTAATTCGCATTCCAGTTTCTGATCACCATCCATCTTGAAACCTGAGGAGTCAACAAAGCCAAACTTCCCTTTCCGAATACCAAAAATAGCCACGTCAGCACCCGCACCTGCCGATAAATGTCCAAGATCTTCACGGTGAATAACCTGAGCAGGTATCCAGGTGGAAGCAGCTGCAACTTGCTGGATGCTCATGCCCATATTTAAGAACTTGGACATTACATTCGACTGATCCTTCATACCACCATTCATACTTCCCGTATGATAGTCTGTGCTGATCGTATTCGGTATAAACCCGCTCTTGAGTGCGGGAATTGCTTGAGAAAAGCGAAAACTTCCACCGCCGTGACCTACATCGAAGACAATACCTCTCTTCTGCGCTTCTGTCACATAAGGCCGCAATTTACCCTGACCATCTACAATTGCAATTCTTGACTCCAGTTGCGCGAAAGTATGCGTAAAGATGTCACCCGGCCGCAGGTGTTTCATAAACAAGTCTTGAATAGAAAGCGGTGGTGTCGTTCCGCCAAAGTCCACCATCACCGGAACATTTGCGATTTTTCCGGCCGCTACTGCACGATCAACAGGATCCCATTCCGGCCCACTATAGTGAGCCACTTTGATACCCACTATTTCTTCTTTATGCTGGCCTACAACCATGGCTGTCATTTTCGCGTCCATATCGCTCATGTTTTGTTCATAAGCACCACCGCGCATTCCTTCGCCAACTATATTCAGAAATGACAACACCCTTGTTTTAGAATGGTCAATGGTTTGTTCCTTGAAGGTTGAAAAGGTTTTCCATCCTGCTCCTCCCGCGTCGACAACAGTCGTAACACCACTGCGAAATGTAAATCCATCCGGCGGAAGGGCTTCAAGCCCATCACCCAGGTAGTGATCCTCCTTTGTTCCATGAAAATTATGAGAATGGATGTCGATAAATCCTGGCGTTACATAAAGACCTTTTGCATCAATTACCCTTGCCTGTTTGGCGTCAATGTTCTTTGCAACCAAGACGATTTTATCATCCTGAATTGCGACATCCATAACCTCATTGATATTATTTTTAGGATCGATGAGATGTCCGCCTTTAATAACGATGGTGTAGTCTTGTGCCCAGGCAGGGCGCAGAAGGCTACAAAGCATAAAGAATATAATTAGAAATGTTTTTTGATGCATAACTCAGGGTTTTAGGATTTTAAAATACAGGTCGCTCTCTCGAGAATATCATTTTTAGATATAGGCAATACAGTCAATTTCTACCAGCGAATCTCCGGGAACGCCACCATAGACAGCCACAGTTGTACGTACGGGAGGCTTACTTCCGAACCGACCTTTGTATGCCTCATTCATCCCTTTATAGTCATTCAGATCGTGCAGGAAAACACTGCACTTCAGAACCTTATCCATAGATGATCCTGCTTTAATCAATTCCTTCTCAAGTTCATCCAGTACGTGCTTTGTGTGGGAGGATATATCCCCTTCAAAATGCGCCCCTTTCCCGGCTATAAAAACAAGATTTCCAAGCTTAGTCGATCCCGAAAACAAGGGTACATCCTGGTCATCCTTAACGACATTAAAGACTTCTTTTTGAAGCGTGCCCTCAGCTTTTACATTCGTGGCGACCCCAAGTCCAACGACACCGGCCAGGGAAGCGAATAATTTTTTCAATGTTGATCTTCTTTGCTCTTTCATAATACGTAATATTTAGATGTGTTAATTTTTATTAAGTTATTTTCCAGATTAGTTTTTAGCGTGCACCATGCTTCTTGCTGCAGCCACCTCTTCGGGTCTAATTTCACTGGCCTTGTTGCCGAAATTTTGCCTTATGTAAGTAAGGACGTTGGCGGCTTCCTCGTTGCTTAGGAAGCTGTGCTGCGGCATCGCGTTTATATATTCTTCACCATTTACCATGATATTACCCTCCAGTCCGTTCAATAATATACCAATCAACCGTTTCTTATCTCCCGTTACCCAATCGGTTCCTGCCAAAGGGGGAAACCTGCCTGAGGCACCCTTGCCATCCTGCTGATGGCATGTCGCACAATAAACAGAAAAGATCTTTGCACCACCCGCGACAACATCCTTGTCAAGATTGTCATTTATTTTATCCGGTGTTCTCAAATGCGACAGCAATTTTCTCTTTTCCATCGCTGCAAGTTGCGCTGAGCCGAATGTACCCTTGTCGCCTTTGTACATAATCCTCCATATCTTCCCCTTTTCAGTCTCAGCAATATAGAGTGATCCGTCCGGACCCATCGCAATGCCCATGGGCCTGTACACAGCGTCGCTCACATTTACAATCGGATCTACCTGTGCGAACCCATCAGCAAATACTTCCCATTTTCCTGTCGGTTTTCCATTTTCAAATGGAACAAAACAAATAAAGTAGCCCGACTGAGGATAAGGCGCGCGATTTGTAGAACCATGAAAAGCAATAAATGCACCATTTTTATATCGCGCTGGAAATTGATCCCCTTGATAGAAAAACAAGTCATTGGGTGCCCAATGACCGGGAAATCCCATTACCGGTTTTTGAAATTCTGCACACCGTCCTATTTCATTTCCATCACCACCATATTCAGGTGCCAGAACGTTCTCCTCCTGAATTTGATCATAATAGCAATAAGGCCAGCCAAAATCTGATCCTTCCGTGACTTTTAAGAATTCTTCGGAAGGGAGCATTGCACTCTGCCAGGGTGTAAAGCGAGACGCCCACAATCTCAGCAGATCGTCTCTGCCGTGCATTACAAGGTATACATTTTCATCCATCGGATTCCATTCCATCGCCACAACGCTCCTTATACCCGTCGAAAATTTGTATCCATCTTTTTGAGTTTGGCCATTTTTATTGGCATCAAACCGCCAAACACCGCCATGGTCTACCAACTGCGGGCAAGGGTCCATTCCGGGGCTAGCCGGCGTTCTGTTAAGTTCCTGACACGCATTTGATGGTGCACCGAAAGGCACATACAGATTTCCTTTGTTATCAAAGCAAATAGGCTTCCCGATGTGTTCATGCATACCATGGGGATGGTCGTCAACAACGATCTCCTCTAACTCACTTTCCGGAATCAGTTTTCCCGGGGTTAACTTCTGCCTGTAAACAACCAAATCCGAACTAAAGTACAAATACCCATTATGAATCCGCATAGCTGTGCCGTAGCTTCCCTCTTTTTCATATTGGCTGAAGGTTTCAATGATATCTGCTTTACCGTCATTGTCAACATCGCGAAGGGCCACATTTCTTCCATCTTTTTCAGAAAGTCTTGACTTTACATAAATGTCACCATTGTCATTGACGGCAAGATGCCTGGCGTGTCCTGTAAGACTATCCACAACGACGACAGCTTCAAAATCATTGGGAAGAAAAAGGCCGCCATTGTCAGGATCACCGGCCGGCAATTCGTTTTTTTTACTACAACCAGTGAGGTGTGCTATCACCAATACAAATAGAAAAATTGTGAAGCAGGTCTTGCTAATTGATGTTACCATGTCATGTCGGAATAAGCATATCTTACGTATCCTTGCCAGGATAATTGTCTTGTATTAAACACTTTCATCGTCGCTAAGCGCGCGACAATTCTTCTTTAAGCCGCGAAGCAACAATCTTCTCCTGCCCAGGCTTGAGCATAAACACCGTAACGCTTACACTATTGGAGGCTCCACCTCCTAATTCAATCGAAGGACTGCCGCTGCGCAAATTCTCACGCAACTGCTTATCTGACAGTTTCACGCTAGCATCATCCCAGGATATTCGCAGCGTGGGCGTATGATTCCCCAGCGGGGGTACATGCACTTCAGTTGTCACTCCCTGCACGGAGTTGACTGCCTTTTCAATGTGTGCAAGCCTGTCTTCCCAATCTTTCCATTCCTTATCGTGATCCTCATTCAAATACCTTTCCAGTGCCACATACATACCCAGGATTTCTTCCTTGTTAATCTTCATTCCCCTACCAATTGTAGACCCTCTCGGTGGCATCGACAACCTGGCCGCCGCAATAATATCTTTCTTGCCCATGAGTATCCCCGCGCTCTGCGGACCTCGCATAGCCTTACCCCCGGATATTACCACAAAGTCGAACCCCATATCGTTGAATCTCCAAAGATTAGATACCGGGGGCACATCAGCAGCAATATCGATCGACGTTGGAATGCCATGTTTCCTGCCAAGGGCTACCCACTCCTCATGTTGGATTTTGCCTTTGTCTGACTCTATGTGGAGAAAATGGAGCAGTGCGGTTCTTTCATTGATTGCCCTGGCCACATCTTCTGCAGTTTCAACACGAACAATTCTGCAACCAGTATTTGTAAGCGCCTGATTATAGGCAATGTCATGACTCACCTGACAAATGACTTCAGATTTCATTCCGGTGTACTCCAGGTGTGGGAGTTCGCGTACCTTTTTCTCATCCATGCCAGTAAGGATACCAGCCAAGCCTAGCGTCATACCCGAAAACGCTCCAGATGTAACAACAGCCGCTTCAGAATGCACCATTTTGGCAATCTTCTCTCCTACCTTGTCCTGCAACTCATCTAACAGGCAGAAATCCTTCGCACTGTTGTTGATCGCATCCAAAACTTCATCATGCATAAGCGACCCGGTCATATAGGTCAAAGTCCCGGCAGCGTTGATGAAGGTGCGCACACCAAATTCTTTAAACAAGTCACGCTTGGGAACCTCTTTTGTCGGCGGAGAAGCCATTGCAGATGTGAACGAAACGCTGCCCAATAAACCACCTACTAACGGAAATGCAGACAGACGCTGAATAAGTTCTCTTCGATTTAACATAGTGGCTGATTTTAGGGGTAAACAAATATAATTTCAATCTATTCATAAACTCAAACGAATTATGCCCATTCATGGAAAAGTTATCAAAATATCAATGCATAAAATGTGCACACACGCACACCGGTGTAGGAAACCCGGGCCGGGCCACAGTCAATTAAAGACTCAGCTTTTCACATTAAGTGAGAATCATCCATGCATTTCGATCCAAAGCGTATCCAATGCAAAAAACCGCTGCAATAATTCGGCATATTGATATCTGTTTTATCAGTAACTTCGGTAGAAATATTACGTCATGCTCAGAATGTTGAACAAAGCAAAGTTCCAGCTGTATGCGAGGACTGCCACATGCTTGATAGTTGGTTTCCTTTTTGCGTTCCTGCCAGTTGCCGCCCAGAAAAAAAGCAAAAAGAAGCCACAGGCTAATGCTGCCACACAAAATATTGTGCTCGCTGACAATGCGCTTAGCCGATATCGCATCATTGTCCCAACCGCCGCAACAGCATCTGAGTTGAAAGCGTCAGCAGTGCTCCAGCATTACCTACTTGAAATCTCAGGCGCGGCCCTGCCGATTATCAAATCCGATAATCAAAAAAGCGATTACGAAATTGTGCTTGGGCAAAATGAACGGCTGGATGAATTGAAGCTCAATTTTAATCTTAATACGTTAAAAGAAGATGGTTTTTTCATTAAGACCGATAGTCAGCGGCTGATCATTACCGGGGGAAGTGAGAAAGGAACATTGTACGGCGTATATACTTTCCTGGAGGACTATCTGGGCTGCAGGATGTACAGTCCGAAAGTCAAAGTGATTCCAAAACAAGCGCGGATCGAACTGAGCAAGATCGACAATGTGCAGATACCTGTTATTGGATTTCGAGATACGCACTATCGCATTGCGTGGGACCCGGAGTACACCGAATGGCATAAGCTAGACCATAATGAAAAGGGAGACCGACCTGACTGGGGCATGTGGGTTCACACGTTCAATGAACTTGTTCCGCCTGAGACATTCTATGGCGATCATCCGGAGTATTTTTCTGAGGTCAATGGCAAGCGTATCCCTACACAACTTTGTCTTACGAATCCAGCGGTTGTGGAGATTACTATCCAAAGTCTGCGTCGGAAAATCGCTCAAAACCCAACTGCACTTTATTGGTCAGTAAGTCAGAACGACAACCGGAACTATTGCACATGTAGCAACTGTCGTGAAATTGATGAACGGGAAGGATCACCGTCAGGCGCTATTATCCAGTTCGTCAATCAAATTGCGCAGGCCTTTCCAGACAAAATCATTTCTACGCTCGCCTATGAATACGGCAGGCGGGCGCCAAAGACATTACGTCCGCTTGAGAATGTAAACATCATGCTTTGCAGTATTGAAGCGCCCCGCGACAAGCCCATAGCTGAAGACCCCACGAGTGCGGATTTTGTTCGCGATGTTGTGGATTGGGGTAAAATCGCGAAAGACATTATCGTTTGGGATTATGTGATCCAATTCAATCACCTCGTCAGCCCTTTTCCAAACCTGCACGTGTTAAAACCAAATATTCAGTTTTTTGCACAGCACGGCGTAAATGCCCTTTTTGAACAAGGCAACCGTGAAGTCGGTGGAGAATTCGCAGCGCTTCGCGCCTACCTGATCTCAAAACTCATGTGGGACCCCAACGCAAATGTTGAAGAACTGATGAACGATTTTCTGCAAGGTTATTATGGCGAGGCGGCTAAGCCTATCCGCCAGTACATAGACATGATGCGTGAAGCACTCCTGGCGTCCGGTCAACCGCTGCGTATCTTTGGATCGCCGAACGAGGCCGCTTCCAGTTATCTGACACCAGCGCTTATCGCAAGGTATGAATCGTTATTCGATGAAGCAGAAAAAGCAGTTTCTGCGTCTCCGGCAGTTCTTGAACGCGTCAGGATCGCGCGTCTTCCGCTCGCTTACGCGACGATGGAACAGGCAAAGAAATCCTTTACCGGTGCGCGTGGGGTATTCGAAAAAATTGACGGTCAATGGAAAATTCGAACCGATATCCGGACGCGGATTGACCCCTTCACGGACTTGTGCATCCGAGAAGGTGTAACACAGGTAAAAGAATGGAGTACTTCCCCCGAAGAATATCGTGCTGCGATGTATCGCCTTTTTTCTCAAGGCATGAACGAACATCTAGCCTATGGCAAAAAGGTTAAGTTCCTCAGTCCTGACACAACGCATCTGCCTGCCAACGCCGGCCTTCTGCTTACAGATGGCATTCGTGGAAGTCACGATTATGACTACAATTGGCTAGCATTCTCCGGACAAGATTTGGAAGTTGTTATTGACCTGGAAGAAATGAAAACCGTGAAACGCATTGAATCTGCATATTTTCAATATGGCTTCTGGCTTCGGTTGCTGCCAAAAAAAGTGGAGTACTTCATTTCAGCAGATGAAGATCACTTCGAGCTGGTAGGGCGCATAGACAATACGTTGCCAATTGATCAGTATGGTGGTCACCAGCGTGATTTTGTGGCTGAGTTTGCACCCAAACGCGCGCGCTATATCAAAGTAAAAGCGCAAAGTATTGGAAATACACCCGAATGGCATCCGGGTGCCGGACGTCCAGCCAATATGCTCGTTGACGAAATAGTGGTAGAGTAGATCGGCAACAGAAATGAAATCGAAAAATCAATTACACCTTGTGACCCCATAACAAAATTTAATTCACAACTAACTATACGATGCGAAAAATACTACTTCTTCTTTTCATGCTGCTCATCATATCACCTGCGCGGAGTCAGAAGATCGCTAAAACAGAAATCACAACGTGGCAATATGGGAAGAATGCCGCCGTTTCCCTGACATTCGATGATGGTTCAATCAATCAATTCACAGTAGCCCTACCAATACTCAATAGCCTTTCACTGCCCGCTACTTTTTTCATCATTACCGGCCAGATACCAGGCTCCCGGTATCAGGGCAGATTTATTGGAAGACCTGTTGAACAGATTATTGCTGAAACGGCAGAAACGCCAACCAATTCGGAAAACTTATTTGAACGCGCCTCCGCAATCGGGTTCCTGGGCTATGAAGGTACTTTGCAATATCACACGCTGGCCGGGGGACTCTATGATGAAGAAAAAGAATCAAAATCTGATGAGGTGTATGCAATCCTCGATGATGCCTATAATCAAGTGCGGCATGGCGCCTTCAAACGCAAGACTGATGGAGACAATAGAAGCGGTGTTACCTGGGATCAAATCCGAGCGTATGCATCCCAGGGGCATGAATTTGCGAGCCATACAGTAACCCACCCGAGACTAGCAGTACTCGACGAACCCAACATGCTGTACGAACTTGAAAAAAGCAAAGCTGAAATTCTGGAACAGCTTGGGCCAAAGCATACCTTCTCAGCAGAAGGCCCGTATGGCACAGAGAATGAAAGAGCCATGAAATACATGTATCCTATTTATCCTGCCTTGCGCAACAGAATGCCGGAACCATTTCTGGAGGAACTGAATCGTTGGCATAAAATGAATCCCGGTGCCTCCGACAAGCCATACGTTCAGTGGCAGCGTGGCGCTACAACCAGCACACCCTTGCCCCTGATGAAATCCTGGGTGGATACTGTTGCATCCAACAATAATAACTGGCTGGTACTCGTATTTCACGGCGTTGACGGAATTGGATATGAAGCACTGCCACATGAATTGCTGGATGAGTATTTTCAATACATTAAGCAAAACGAAGACGACATTTGGGTTGCCACGTTCGGAGATGCAACGAAGTATATGCGAGAACGTATGGGGTCAACGGTTAAGGTGACTGAAAATAAGAATGGGATCACCGTTATGTTAAATCACAACCTTGACCAGCGTATGTACAACCTTCCGCTCACGCTCAAATCTTATGTGTCACCGGATTGGAAAAACGCAAATATTAAACAGGGAACAAATTCAGTACATGCAGTGGTAAAGAAAGACAATCTGGGATCCTTTGTACAATACCAGGCCATTCCTAATCTGGCACCGATAGAAATTTCAAATAATCAATAACCATTACCCGAGGTCATAAAATGAAATCCCCTTCCAGTCAGCAACTACCGCAGCGCATTGCTTCCATCGACATACTCCGTGCGCTTACAATGATTTTGATGATTTTCGTGAATGACCTTTGGTCACTGAAGGATGTCCCGCAATGGATGGAACATGTCGAATTCGGTGTTGATGGCATCGGACTGTCCGACGTAGTATTTCCTGCTTTTCTGTTTATCGTTGGTCTGTCCATGCCATTTGCGCTTGATGCCCGAAGAAAGCGGGGTGATACCGACTGGCAGCTTGTGCAGCATGTTCTACTGAGAACATTGGCCTTGCTGGTAATGGGTGTCTTTCTGGTAAACGGAGAGACATTCAACGCCGACGCTACAGGGATGGAAAGATACTTGTGGAATCCACTTTGCTGCCTGTGCTTCATCTTAATCTGGAACAATTACCCCAAGACTGCGAATAGGTACATGGTGGGAGCTGCAAAGCTCGTCGGGATCGCCGTTCTACTTGTGCTGGCGTACATCTACCGTGGAGGCGAAAGTGGAAACATAGAGTACTTCAGACCACAATGGTGGGGTATTCTCGGGCTAATTGGCTGGGCCTATCTCGCAAGCGGCTTGACTACCATTTTCGCAAAAAACAATTTCTACGCCATCCTTGGCGGGTGGACTTTTTTCAGCGTGTTGAGCATGGTATCGCATGCCGGACTTATCCCCAGGATATTCAATTTTATCCCGGATGCCATTCTTGGTGGTACACTGACAGGACTTACAATGGGGGGTGTGTTGACCACGTACATTTTCAATCATTACAGAAGCCGACAAGACAATAAGACGTTGACCATCGTACTCGTGTTATTTTCCGCTGCCCTCATCCTACTTTCCGTGGTTACACGACCCTACTGGGGGCTTGCTAAGCTTGGTGCTACGCCTGCATGGCTGTTTCTCTGCAGTGCGTTCACTATACTTGCTTTTGTCGGTATTTATTGGTTGGCAGATGTAATGCAGAAAACAAATTGGTTCACACTCGTAAAGCCGGCGGGGACAGACACTTTGCTCTGTTACTTAATTCCATATTTCGCCTATGCCACAACACGCGTGCTACACATTCACTTGCCGGAAGTAATTTTGGCCGGTCGTGTCGGGCTAATCAAATCCTTTTTCTTTGCTATGCTGTGCGTATTCGTTACGGGAGGTTTAAGCAAAATCGGTATCCGGCTAAAATTATAACCATGCATCCGGTTTTAGATTTGCGTAAAACAATTTCACTTTACCACCTTCATGACACCCTGCATAATCATGGCATGACCCGGGTATGAGCAGAGATACGTATAATCTCCGGTTGCAGCAGGCGCTATGAAGTAAATCGCCTCCGAAGTACCGGGTTGCAAAAGGTTGGTGTGATATAAGACGTCAGCAGTAGACGGAATGTAATTTAATTCAGCACCCTTAAGTCCCATGTTGAATGCAGCATCACCCACCACGCGCGCAGCGCCAGGTTTGACGAAGACTACATTGTGGCTCATGTCATCGTTG
>JAOUDZ010000119.1 GCA_029858965.1 Cyclobacteriaceae bacterium | reverse complement strand
CCAGAAGTACAAGAAAGACAATCGATCTTTTTTTCATGGTTTGTAGTCTTTAGGGTTATTTTTTAACTGGTTTAGTAATAAATCAAGCGCAAGTATTGGATTATAGGGCTATAATTAAACCACTTTGGAATAAAAATTAACGAAATCGTTGTAGGAAGGGTCTAGTTTGAACAGAAAACGTTAATAAATTGTAAATTTTCAAAGAAGACCGCCCGGAACCTGAAATTCTATCTGTGAAAGGGCAGTACACATAATATTATTCTGATAAAATGATTTTTTGGCAATGTTTATTCTGCAAAGTATCCATATTGGTGTTTTACCTATCCATCTGGGTTCTAAAAACCTTTGTTTTTGGGTGTGCGGCTTTTCTGGCTACCCTATTTTGATTCGGGTCTATTGTTAACCGGAAATGTGTTTTGGGCTGGTAGGGTAGAATTCGCTGAAGAATCTCTCAAGATGCTTTGTGGTTTTGGAGCCATAAGGTCGGCATACCAGATCAAATAGTGCGGGCTGATGCAGGCACGCAGCTAAAAGATAAATAGCTTACGATGCAGCAAGATTATTGGCAGATTTCAGAAAAATGGCCGCATTGAAAAAGCAATAACCGGTTTTGCAATGCAGCTACATGGCCGCACACGTTAACCAATACGCAAGCCAGGTATCACGACGATGATTTTCCGATCCATCCTAGATGGGTGTTCTTAAAGTTGTCAGGATACTTTAATCCGTAGCCGAAGATGCGGTCGAATGAACTGTGTCCGAACAGCAGTAGTCCGGCAAAAAGAAGTTCGGGAATGTCCGTGGATAGGCCAAGTAAATAAAGCGCAATAGCAATACCCTTGTGATGAAAAAGATTATACAGCAGAGCGCCGATTTTGGGATTAACCAGATATCCAACCATGCCGAGGTCCGGTGCAAGGAAAAAGGCCAGGTACAACCAACCCGGATATGACAATTGATTGAAAAGAAATATGGCCAGAATAAATTGCAGCAATTCTTCCAGTCGGAGTAGATTTTTCATGTGCATACGTTTCTGTGATATCAGTTAATATGGTGTATTGCTTTGACCAATCGGCGCGTACTCGCTTGTCTCTTGCTACGCCTTGTCTATACAATTCCGTATGCGACGTGGAAGCTTAATCTTTCCTGGCACGTCACTTGGAGACCGTAGGTACTATTGAACACTGAACGTTCAGGACATGTTCTTCTTCCACCACCATTGAAAAACAATTAGTCCCCAAATGCGGGCATGAATATCTCCGGGGTTTGCAGAAAAAAGTTGTCGCTTCAGTTTGTCTATTTCTGTGTATTCAAAAACACCCTGATGCGTGATGAATTTTTCAGAAAGTAAATCATCCGTAATTAATGACTTCATTTCACCACGGAACCATTTCAATAAGGGTACCTCAAAACCTTTTTTCGGACGATTGTACAATTGCCTTGGAAGGAGATCCCGGAATGCATCCTGGAGAACACGTTTCCTGATCCGGTTATTGATCTTATATTCATCGGGGAGGCTAAAGGCAAAATTAACTACTTCGTGGTCGAGGAATGGAACGCGAACCTCAAGGCTATTGGCCATACTCATTAAGTCTACTTTCATGAGCATGTCATTTGGCAGGACAAGCTGCATATCGGTATACAATATGTCAGTAATAGTCTCCTTTTCCCCTAAATACTGCAGTATGTTTTTTCTTCTTGGCACAAAATCTTTCAACCACATATTAATGCGCAAGTCCGGGTGCAGCATTTTCAGCGTCTCATCTTTACCGGCATATCCGGCCCATTGCCAATACCGATCCTTCGACGATAGTTTCATGCCTTCACTGAACCGGGCGAGTTGCCGTGCCTTGTTTGCCAGAAATCCGTTTCGGGATTGGGGCATCAATTTCCAAAGTGGATGAAAGGCACCCACTAGATTTTCCTTTAATCCTTTGTGAATAACTTTGTAGGATGCCGCATGCTTATTGTATCCGGCAAACATTTCATCTGCCCCATCCCCGGAAAGCGCAACTGTTGCGTGCCGGCGCGTTTCTTTGCTGAGGATGTATACAGCGATTGCAGACGAGTCGGCAAAGGGTTCATCCATATAATTAAGAATCGCATTAAGGTGTGCGTACAGGTCGTTGTTTGTCAGTGAAAATACCGTATGCTCCGTCTTAAGTTTCCTGGCAACTAATCGCGCATATCTTGTCTCATCAAAAAACTTTTCATCGCGGAAACCAATTGAAAAGGTGTGCAGGTCAGGCTTGTGTTTCGCGGCAAGCGCTGTAATTACTGAAGAGTCAATGCCTCCGCTTAAGAAGGCACCTAATGGTACATCCGCCACCAGCCTCTGTTGCACAGAGGTCTCTAAAAGTTGCTTCAGCTTTTCTTTAGCCTGCGTATAAGAAATTTTCGCCTTGTGCCTATTTTCGCGGTCGTAAGGAATCTGATAGTACGACGCGATTTCCATCTGCTGTCTGCCTACTTTCATATAATGACCGGGCAGCAGTTTTTTTACATCAGTGAAGATAGTATCTGGTGCAGGAATGTAATTCAGCTGCAGATAAATATACAGTGAATTGTAATCGAGCTTTTTTTCAATACCGTATTGCAGCACCGACTTCATTTCTGACGCGAATATGAATTTGTCATCGTCAAAAAGATAGAGTAATGGTTTTATGCCGAAACGGTCGCGGGCCAGAAAAAATGTTTCTTCTTGCCTGTCATAAATACAAAACGAAAAGAAGCCATTCAGTTTTGGCAGGCAATTTTCCTTTTCATATATGAAGAGTTTCAAAAGGACCTCGGTATCGGAATTTGAAAAGAATGTTACCCCTTTTTTCTCAAGCTCCTGCCTAAGTTCACGGTAATTGAAAATCTCGCCGTTAAAGATGATGCAATAGCGCTTTGTGTCGTCCCACATGGGCTGGTTTGCCGCTGCGCTCGTGTCAATTACCGAAAGCCTGCGATGACCCAGCCCGATCCATTCATCAATATAAATGTCCTGGAAATCAGGGCCACGTTTTTCAAGCACCATCGTAGCATTGGTAACGTGGATCTTATTAAATTTCCCAACGAGGTTAAATGCAAAAATTCCGGTGATACCGCACATGCAGACAATGTTAGGATTTCCACTTGAAGTTAGAAAGTTTATAATGGGATTGTGCCCGAAAATTCTTTCTAACGTAACTTCAGGGCATAGAGCGGGCAAATTGGAGGTTGGAATATAGAAATGAAGTTCCCATTATCACTTTTTTTTGAATTCAATCATGCTGGCAAGCTTTATCCCGAGCATCGTTGATACCCAACCCAACAGCGCTACATGTTCGGCATAGTTTCCGCCCACGTTGGGGAGTTTCCCCTGTACACGCGGCAGATAGGTAAGAAAAAATATAAGCCAGGTGTAGTACATGAAAAATGTTTGCACCAGGTAGAATTGACCGGCAGAAACGCGACCGGTATTCATCCAGTGCGACAATACAGGCATGGCAAAAATAAGGGCATAGGCTAGAAAGCCTCCCGCCAGACGAATCGGAATGAGTTGTGCCTGAGACAGGTATGTATAGGCCAGCAACTCAATAAGGTGAATGCCGTGGACAACAGCAAATAGTAAATAGAACTTGTCGGAAAGCCAGCCATGAAGCGTTTCAGGCTTGTGGTGGAAGAGAAAAATGACACTGAATAACAACAGGGAAAGCCTCCCGGAAAAACGCGTCACGGTTTGTAACGCCGTTAAGGAAAAGCCGTTGGCAACCACAGCGACCACAATAATTAGACTCTCAAGAAGAACGAATAGCGCAATTATTCTTCTGGAATTCATAGTTCAATATTTTTTGGCTCCTGTGATTTAATCGGAGGGGCTTAAAATTGTTTCTTGAGATCATCAAAATACCACACCTTCCCAAAGGCTCCGATACCCACTGTTTTTTCCTTTCCATCTACTTTCATTTTAGCGAGGGAAAATACCTTGTAGTCGTAAACCTGAAAAGCATTGTCCTCAATTTTTACAGGCAGGTTCTTTGTCATTTCTTTAAGACTTTGCAGATAATTGGATTCGTCCGGATTTGAAAAAAATGCAATGACCAGAATGATGACGACACCGATAAGCAACCACTTCAGCATCGCTTTAAATATTCTAAAGACAACGTACAATGCACCAATGACCAGTATGACGATAATTATCGTTTCCATATCAACTTTTTCAATTTAGAATAGCGCTGTAAGAATGGGGTCAAAATAGTAAAAGGAAAGCAAGATTACAGGAATGTTTGCCTGAATTGCAGAAATTTATACTTGCGTGGGTTCGACCAGGTCAATTAGATTTCCATATAAATCAGCAAATACCGCCACTGTTCCATACGCCTCAACCGACGGTTCTCTCACAATGGTAACCCCTTTTGATTTCAGGTGGTTAAAGTCCTCCGTAAAATTATCGGTATGGAGGAACAGGAATACACGTCCCCCGGTTTGATTGCCAATCCTGCTTTTTTGTTCATCATTAGCTGCTTTGGCAAGCAATAGACAACACTCCTTCGATCCCGGCGGTTGTATCAATACCCATCTTTTTGTTTTGGTTAATTGCGTATCTTCTACCAGTTGGAAGTTCAATATTTCGGTGTAGAATTTTATAGCTTCATCATACTCATTAACGACCAGTGTAATTTGTGCTAATCTTTGTTTTGTCATATTATGCAATTCGCTGATTTCCGATTGCAAATAAACTCAATCTTGAATGCAAATGCTGCATAGCATGAAGGGATTTCGACGGTACAATATCCCAGTTTGGTGGATGGCGCTTTGATTTCCCTGCGGGCATGAATTAAATGGACTTCTAAGCCGTTAGAACAATGTCAGCATCGTCATTACTTTAATTCGATTTTTAATTGTCAGAGCGGGCGCAACCCATAGGAAAATTGAATATTATTGTGTTGAACCTACTTTAACAAGATGACCATAAGCGGATTTACGTTTGTAAGAAATGCTACAAAGCTATACTATCCCGTAAAGGCATCGATTGAATCTATATTGCCAATTGTCGATGAGTTTATCATCGCTATCGCGGAAGGTGATCCTGACGATCGCACACGCGAGGTAATTGAAAGCATAGGCTCAGACAAAATTAGATTTATTGAAACGGTATGGGACCTCAACAAATATCCGAACGGACTGGAATATGCCCATCAAACCGATATTGCCAAGGATGCCTGTCGGGGCGACTGGCTTTTCTATCTTCAATGCGATGAAGCAATTCATGAAAAGTACCTTCCGGCCGTTGTAGCAAACTGCAAGAAATTCTTGGACGATGCTGAGGTGAATGGCTTCCTGTTTCGGTATAAACACTTCTATGGCGACTTCTGGCACTACCATATCTCGCACGACTGGTATCCAAAAGAAATCAGGGTCATACGCAACCTGCCCAATATTCACAGCTGGCGCGACGCACAATCGTTCCGCCATATCCCGGATTTTGATGGCGTTGATTATTTCTCAAAAAAGGGCACCACTAAAGTGGACGTTGTCGCAATTGATGCTGAGATTTTTCACTATGGCTTTGTGAGGCCGCCTGAGCTGATGGCAAAAAAAAATCGCAATGTCAGCATTTCCTACAATGTGCCTCCCGGGAAAGAGCGCGGATATTCCCGCCAACTCGACATTTTTGATTATGGGCCTTTGGACCGGCTGCAGCAGTATACCGATACACATCCGGCGGTGATGGATGAATGGATAACGCAATTTAACTGGAAGGATCAGCTGCAATATGAAGGCCGGCGAAATCGCTCACGACAAAAACATGAGCATGAAACTTTTAAGGACCGGCTATTAACCTTTATTGAACAAAATCTGCTGGGGGGCAGACTAATTGGTGGGTTCAAGAACTACAATCTGCTAAAGGGAAAATAGGCTGGTCCGTTGAAACCTTCATTCACGAAACTTTAACACCGCGCAGTATGGCTTTCCGCAAGAAGGGCTCCTTTACAACATTGCTCCGTCCATAATAATAAAGCATATAGCCATCAGAAAAAGTATTATGGAAACCCATAGTTTTTAGCACTTCGTCCAGTAAGGCGGCATCTTCCTGTCGGTGATAGGTGCAGACGGCTATTTTCAAATTATGCTGGCGCGCAATACTGTTGGCGGCACCCTTAAGCACCAGTGCTTCCGCACCCTCTACATCGGCCTTGATAAAATTAATGGTACGCTGATCATCAAAGAAATCATCCAGCGCGATTTTATCGTCTGCCGTTTCTTCAGCAACGTACTTCTGGATAATTTTTACCTTGTTACTCCAGGGGGCAAATGTCGCGTTTAGTGCTTTGATCCACTTTTTATCTGTTTCAAATAAATAAACATATCCGGCCTTCTCGATGACGCTTAATGAAAAATTGCCTTCTGCCGCACCAACATCCACGACTACATCATTTTCTGCAACATCAAAATCACGTGTAAGGTACCTGTGTGGCGATCGAATATCCTGTTCCAGCCGCAGGCTGTTGAAATACTCCTGCGCTTTCTTTGGCCGGTTGCCGCTTTTGTAGTAGAGCTTTTTCCCCTCCCACAGCATATAATGCAGATTTAGTTTATCGTCTTTGTGCAATTCAATATCTGAAGCATGGTACTTGGCGGGAAATGGATAAGGAAATATGGAGATATCGTTTTCTCTCAGGAATGATATTATTGTTTTCTGATCGTCGGGCAGATCTGTCTGTGGAAGACTTGAATAGTAGGCAATTACCTTATCTTTTAGCTGGTTGAGACGTTTTTTTTTGCTCGTTAACCTTTCAACGAAGGAAGATTTCATGATATTATCTGCTTGGTTCAGTAGGCAATCAACAGGCCAATAACCTTGATATGCTATATCTTTTTTGCTGTGGCAAAATTACGCTTTATTCCTGAATGAAGCGCGGCTCAATTTTGACGCGAATTGGGAATGATTGGACTTTTATAAATTTTGTTCCATCAGGGCAATTCAAGTGCATTTCCTTCTTTTGCCAGTTCATACGTAAAAGGATATGTATGGTTGTTCTGTGCGGCGGCAAACATATCACCGAGTTGGGTATCGGAGTGTGAAGGATCGTGGTGAGCAATTAATAGATGCTTGATCTGCGTGGCTGTTGCAAATTGCAGGACATCATTATAACACGAATGTCCCCAACCCTTTTTTGCCAAATACTCCTCAAGAGTGTATTGTCCATCATGGTAAAGGATATCGGCACCATTGGCAAGGTTATATCCGGAAATCCACTTGGCGTCCCTAATCATACCGTTGCGGCCCAGTGCGGGCTCATGATCGGGAATATAGGTAAACACCGATTTTTTTCCGTTGATTCGATATCCCAGTGTTGGCCCCGGATGGATTACATACTCAGACTTAATTTTAAAAGGTCCAATTTGAAATTCGCTATTGCCTACTTCGTGCAGGATGAGTTTGCAAGGCAGATCGCGCAGCAACACTGGAAACAGCGGTGGTGATAGGTAGCGGCTTAGTCTGGTGCGCAAGTCACGCGCACTGCTTGCCGGACCCCAGATATGAACCTGAAGGTCAGGAACAAAAAAAGGCTTGAAGAACCCGAGACCCTGGATATGATCCATGTGCAGGTGCGTTAACAACACATCTATTCTTTTGTAAGCCGAAGTGTCAATTTCATTAAACCGTTGCACGCCGGAACCGGCATCAAGTACCAGCATAGTGGAGTCTTCAGATACCATTGTGCATGATGTCTGTCCTCCATAAAAACCTGTACCCGGGCCGGTAGTGGGTATGGAACCACGAACGCCCCATAAATTAATTTTCATTCGTCCTGTGCTTTCCAGAATATGGCTACGGCTCCCAGGAATTTATTCTCCCTTCCAATAATGGGGTAAGAGGTCAGCGAAATCTTTTCGATTTTTCCGAGCAGGCTCTTTATCCAGAATGTTTTGTGGTAGGGAAAACAATTCTTTAGTGTCTTGACAAGGGGCAGATCTTCTGGCGGTATTCTTTTGGAAAACTCATCCATTGGTTCAAAAATTGTGGACCACATCTCAACCGGTACTTCGCCGGTTTCATCAAATCTTTTTCCCAATAAATCCTCGGCAGGTTCATTATAGAATATCAGGTTGCCCATCGTATCGGTAATAAATACCGGAATAGAAAGGCAGTCTGCCAATTGGCGATTGAGAATAATCTCTATTTCATAGGATGGCATATGGCGTTTTGCGGGTTCCTGATGATATACCAAATAAATATAATACAATTTACCCGAAGATTAAACCGGCATTTAGTGCGCAGATGCAAATCGGACAAAGTGCTGCTTTTTTAGATACTGAATTGGTAAGCAAATGGTCTGCAAGGAAGTTTCACCGACCCGGCGTTTTGCACCTTTGAGGAGGCTGGTACCTTAGTGCTTCAGGTGGTAGGCCTTGGGTCTGGTAAAGGCCCGAAGTCCTGCGTGTGAAAGGGTAGCCCCAAAACCCGAATGGTTTCTACCACTCCAGGGCAGTGCCGCGCTCACCCGGTCGCAGCAATTCCAATAGCCTGTACCCGCGTTTATCTGTCGTAAAATTGATTCCGCTCGTACCTGGCTTTCGCTGTATACGGAAGCAGTCAGTCCGTAGGCAGTGTCCTGCATGAGGCGCATAGCTTCTTCGTCGTTTCTTACTTTCATAATCGCAATGACAGGGCCAAAAGACTCTTCACGGGCAACATCCATCTCATGCGTGGCATTTAGCACCACCGTGGGTTCAAAAAAGTAACCTTTCCCTTCCATAGGGCGGCCGCCAGTCGCCACTACCGCTCCTTTTTGTAACGCGTCGCGTACCTGGCTTCGAAGGACTTCCACCTGCTCCTTGCGGCAGAGCGGCCCGATATAAGTCCCTTCTTCCGTTGGCGATCCTATTTTGAAGGATTTTACTTCCCTGATGAATGCGTCAACGTAGGCATCGTAAACCTTTTCGTGCACATAGATTCTTTCAACGGCACAACAACTTTGACCGTTGTTGTAGAAGGCGCCGTCTGCGGTTCCTGCGGCGACCGAATTAACGTCAACGATGTCATCGCACACATAGAGTGGATCTTTTCCGCCAAGTTCGAGCTGACATGGAACCATCCTAGCGGCAACCTTTTCATAAATGTACTTTCCTGTTTTATATGACCCGGTAAAAAAATATCCATCAAAAGGTAAATCGAGTAGAAATTCTCCCACTTCACGTGCGCCTGCTGCAACTTGAAAAACCTCAGCAGGAACACCCGATTCATGTATCAATTTCTGAATCTCCATGCCTGTTAATGTCGAATGCTCTGAAGGTTTATACATCACGGTATTGCCTGCCAGGAGTGCCGGCACAAATACGTTCAGGCCAACAAGATAGGGGTAGTTCCATGCCGAGATATTGCAAATCACACCCAGCGGTTCATAGGAAATTTTCTCCACCAAATTCTTGTCCGCGCTCATCACCTCGTCTGAAAGGTATTTTTCGGCGTTGTCGGTAAGCCACAGAATCCTCGCCCTTGCTCCATTAATTTCATTCCGTGATTGTTGTAATGGTTTTCCTACTTCTGATGTAAGTACCTGCGACAGATGTTCAATATTACTTTGGAGGAGATCTGAAAACCTGATCATACACGCGATCCGATCCCTTAATACCATCTGCCTCCATAACAGCGACGCAGCACGCAGCGACTGGAATTTCAATTGGACACTTTCCTGCGTGTCTTCGCGCAGTTCGCTGATGATTTCTTCAGTGGTGGGATTGATTATGCGCATGCTTCAGCCGTTGTCTTGTACAAGTTTAATGAAGTATTCCCGAATATTTTTCGCAAACGGACTGCCCTGATCCTGCATCACTTCGGGATGCCATTGAACAAGCACCGCGGGGGATTTTCCCTCAGGATCGAGCCATTCTACCCCTTCAATTACACCATCCATGGTTATGGTATTTGCGGCAAGGCCATCCCCTGCACGGTCGATGCTTTGGTGATGGATGCTGGTAACCTCACCTGATTTGACTCCCAGCAGCGGAAAGAGCTGACTGTTTGTATCAACCTCGATATTGTGGTAGCGGGGTGCTGCAAGCTTTCTGGCGTGATTGAATTTTCCGAACGAGGGGAGGTCCGGTATTAAGGTACCGCCAAGGAAAACATTGACAAGTTGCAGTCCCCTGCAGACACCCAGCAGGGGTATCTTTGAAGTTTGCCAATAGGTGAGCAGTTGCATTTCGAATTCGTCCCTGCTTTCGTCGAAGTCGTTCAACTTAAATTGTGCGACATATTCGGCCTTATTGTAGTAGCGTGGATGCACATCTTCACCACCTGTCATGAACAACCCCGCACATCGTTCAATTTCATTCAGGTTATTCAACTTATGGCCTAGCCGGACCAGCTCAACATTTCCATCCACTGCAATCCAGTTAGCGTAGTTTTCATAGAGACGCCCATCGGTAATACCGATCACTATTCTATTCATGGTCAGAGTGCCTTTTTGTAAAGCATTTTGAAATCCTCCCGGCTCACGGGCTTGGGGTTATTGGGATGTGCAAAGTCAGCGATCGCAAGATCCGCCAGGGTATCTATGTGTTCTGGTTTTACACCGATTGCGCCCAACGTGTGCGGGATGTTGATGCTGGTATTGAGATCAAACAAGTATCGAACGACTGCCTTTCCGGTTTCTTCTTTCAATTCAAGTGTGCGTGCGATCTGCCGGAACTTGTGTTCGAATCCTGCTATGTTAAATTCCATGCCATAAGGGATGTTGACTGCATTGGCTAAACCGTGGTGTGTATCCAGCAGCGAAGACAACGGGTGGGCCAAAGAATGCACAACACCCAGCCCTTTTTGAAATGCAACGGCACCCATTAGTGATGCAATCAGCATTTTGCTGCGTGATTCAAGGTCAGGGCTATTGACAGCCTTAACCAAAGATTGACTGATCAGCGAAATGCCTTGCAGGGCAATACCGTCGCACATGGGGTGTGGCATTTTTGCCAGGTAGGCTTCCATATTGTGTGTTAATGCATCCATACCGGTAGCGGCTGTGATGGCCGGCGGTAAGTCCATCGTGAGTGCAGGATCCGCAAAAACAATTTTGGCCAGTAGCTTTGGTGAAAACAATATTTTCTTCTGGTGTGTCTCATCATCAGAAATAATCGCGCTTCTTCCGACCTCACTGCCCGTTCCTGCCGTTGTGGGTATCGTTACGAAATGCGGTACATCGTTTGTGACATATACATCGCCGCCGATCAGGTCGTCGTACTTGAACAAATCTTCGCGGTGATGCACACGCAATACAATGGCCCGGGCCACATCCAATGCGGCACCACCGCCAATGCCCACAACGGCGTCGCGGTGACTGTCATCGTAAAACGCAGTGCCGCTGTAAACATCTGATTTCACGGGGTTTTTGTGAATGTCGCTGAACACTTTTATGGAAAGGCTTTTCTTCTTCAATCCTTCCACCAGGGATTTAAAAAAGTCAAGATGCGCCACAGTAGCATCGGTGACGATCAATGGCTTTGCAATACCATTGCTGACCAGGTAGTCGCCTAATTCCTTGCTGGAATCGGCACCAAAACGTATGGTTGTCGGGAAGTTGTATTGATAGATTTTATCGAAGGTCATTTTCGTTGACTTGAAGTATGAGTGTCTTTTCTTCAGTGCGGTTACTTTAGTTGGGCTATTACTACTTAAATTATTTCAAAATAGCGTTTGTACTCCCAGTCGGTTACGGCTTTCAAATGCTGGCGCCATTCCCATTCCCGTGTTTGCGTGAAATGCTCCACAAACTTCTCGCCCAGCATTTCCCTGGCGATGGCTGAATGCTTCATTTGCTGCGTGGCATCATGAAGATTTGCCGGCAGTGTACCGTTTGAAAAATCCTTGTAGCCATTTCCGACGGTTTCGGGCTGCTTCAACTTCATTTTATGCTTAATACCATATAGCCCGGAAGCCAACGACGCGGCCATGGCCAGATACGGATTTGCATCGGAGCCAATTACCCTGGTCTCCAGTCGGCAGGATTGACTCCCGGATGACAATACCCTCAGTGCTACCGTTCGATTGTCTACCGCCCACGTTAATGTTGTGGGTGCCCAGGCGCCTTCGACCAGTCTTTTGTAACTATTTATCGTGGGCGCATACATCGGAAGGATGTGGGGCAGGCAATACAACTGGCCGGCTACGTACGACTTCATTTCATCGCTCATGTAGTGCTTGTCTTTGCCGTTGTAGAAAATATTCTTCTTCCCGGATTTATCCCACAGACTTTGATGCACATGTCCTCCGCATCCCGGGAGATTTTCACTGATCTTGGCCATAAACGTAGCCATGATGCCGTGCTTGTACGCAATCTCTTTTACGGAGGATTTGAATAACACGGCCCGATCGGCCGATTCCAGAAGGGGTGCGTATTGAATTGCAGCTTCCAGGACGCCCGGTCCGGTTTCAGTATGCAGCCCTTCAAGCGGAATATCAAAGTTCTTCAGGAGTTCAAAAAGATCAGTGAAAAATGGATTCTGCAACGTGGTTCTTAATATGGAGTAACCAAACATGCCGGGTGTAAGGGGCGTCAGGTTCCTGAAATTCTTTTCAGAAGCGGTTTTTGGTGTTTCAGCAAAATTAAACCACTCAAACTCCTGGGAAAAAACCGGACTGTAGCCAACCTTTTTTGCTTCAGCAATTATTTTTTTCACGAGTTGCCGCGGGCATACATGCGACGGCTTACCTTCACCGTCAATTAATTCAGCAAGAAAAAACGGAAGATCGTTTTCCCAC
>JAOUDZ010000209.1 GCA_029858965.1 Cyclobacteriaceae bacterium | reverse complement strand
AAAAGGCGATGGCGTGATCACCATGGATATTGCACAAGTGGCGCTCAAAGCACTGGACGTTGATCAAAACGGTTTGGACGATATGGATATCCGGATTCTGCTTACGATCATAGAAAAGTTCAAAGGCGGGCCTGTAGGACTGAGCACGATCGCCACTGCTGTGGGTGAAGAGGCTGAGACCATTGAAGAAGTATATGAACCCTTTCTAATCCAGGAAGGATACATGAAGCGGACATCGCGAGGCAGAGAAGCGGCAGACCGGGCTTATAAGCATTTAAAGATCGTGCCGCCTGCATCAAAATCAGCTGGGCTGTTCGACTAGAAACGTTGTGTTTGGCAACGCTGTAGGGCTGTGTCCATCAAGGATTAGGCCTTCCAGCCAGCGACTCTTCCAGATAGATCGGGAGTGAAAAGTAAAACGTAGTTCCTGTGCCGATTTCAGACTCAAACCAAATCTTCCCTCCGTTCTTTTCAACAAACTGTTTGCACAGCAGGAGACCGAGGCCAGTTCCGCTTTCCTGCTTCGTTCCCAGGGTCGTTGAGCTTTCAGGCGTAAAGAGGCGATCACGTCCGGCGGTGGGAATACCTATGCCGGTATCCCTTACGGATACAACGATCTTGCCATCCGACCGATAAGCACCTATGGTTATAGTTCCTTCTATTTTGGTAAATTTTATGGCATTCGTTAGTAGGTTCCTTAACACAGAACGCATCATGTTCAGATCCGCGAACGCATCTAGCGTGCCGTGCAGATCATTTATTAGTGAAATCCCTTTTTGCAGGCATTCGGGCTCAAGAAGTTTTACCGATTCCTGGGCTAGTCCGATCAAATCAAGCTTGTCAGGCTCGAAGGTTTCACTACGCATTTGTAAACTAGCCCACTGCAGAAGGTTGTCAATAAACTCAGTGGTTTGTACCAAACGTAATTCTAATCGCGCTGATAGTTGCTGAAATTCCTCAGAGCTAAGGTTGCCGGATTTTGCCAAAGTCAACGCAAGATGAATCGAATTCAACGGCCCCTTAATATCATGGGAAACTACCGAAAGGAGCTTATCTTTGACATTGTTAACTTCCGCCAGCTGAACATTTTGCTGCTGAATTTCCTGCGTACGCAATTGTACTTCCTTCTCCAGTAACTCTTTTTCTTGCTGCTTAGCGTGTTGATTTTCCACCTCCAAAGACCGCAAGCGGTCACCCAATGCCAACGATATAAACAACATCTGGAGAATGCACCCAACCATCAGGGCTGTATAATTAGTTGCCAGATATCCTGGCAAAATACCCACACTGCTGATCGTAAAAAGCCCTGCAGCGACCAAGGGCGTAAACCACGCAATGAGGTAGTATCGTGCAGGCTTGTACTTTCTGTAAAAGCAATAGCATGCTGCGATTAGCGCAAGCAGGCAGTGCACTAAAATCAGGTAGTTGTGATACTCAAATGATATTTGACGAAAGAATATGACGGTGAGCAGAGCAATACCCAAATCGATGAGCATATTTCCAAGGATCAGGTTATCCAGCAGTTTGCTGAATTGGCGTACGTTCAAGAACGCACGTGTTAGCAACGTAGAGCACAATACAAACAGTGGTCCCGTTACAATAGCCAGAATATCATTAAACCAGGGATACTTGGGGTACAAGTATAGAAAGGAATAACCCTGAAAAAAGGCCACCACATTCACCATTGTCAACAGGGTAAGCACATAATATATCGTTAGTTTCACACGCGACGACAGAAACAGAAAGAGCTGATATAAGATCATGAGAAACATAGCCCCATAGAACATACCATTAATAAATTGGATATTGTAGGATGTCCTTGAGAATGCATTGCGATGCCAAAATGTTAAAGGCACTTGTACTGAAGAAATACTCTGGACCCGGAGATAAATTGTCTTCGATTGTGATGGTAAAATATCGAATGCAAAAATGGGGTGACGGTGGGTAAGGTCACGCGCTGAAATAGGATAGTGATCTCCGGACGTTTTATGAATGATGAACCCATCCCTGGCGATTAAAAAAAAATCAATTTGATCCAATGGCGCATAAGCAACCTCCATCAACCATTCAATTAATTCTGAGTGATTTTCAATTTCAAGTTTAAACCAATGCGCTGACCGATCAAACCCGATGTTTGGTGATGCAGTAGCTTTCCGTTGAGAGAACGGGATGGATCGCACTTCATCTAATGTGCGTGTGTTCGTATCATCCCGGAAATAAAGCAGCTGCCCATTCACATCCACCTTGCCAGTCTTGATTAACGAAATGGTCTGTGAGAAAGAAGACAGATATCCCGTTGTAAGAACCAAAAACAGGAATATCCTCAGAAGCATAACGTGAATTTAAGAATGCTGCGAGGAAGCAAATTCCTTCGCAAAGTATGTTAATATAATATCGGCTCCGGCGCGCTTTATACTCAATAGCGTTTCACGCATCACACGCTCACCATCCAGCCAGCCGTTCTGAGCCGCGGCTTTAATCATTGCATATTCTCCGCTCACATTGTATGCTGCTACAGGCAAAGAACAATTATCTTTCAATAAACAGATTATATCCAAATACGCCAACGCCGGTTTCACCATCAAGAAATCAGCCCCTTCTGCTTCATCCAGACGGGCCTCACGCAAAGCCTCTTTCCGGTTTGCCGGGTTCATCTGATAGGTTTTCTTATCACCTACTTTGGGCGCCGAATCCAAAGCATCACGAAAGGGATTGTAAAAGCCACTGGCGTATTTTGCCGTATAACTCATAATCGAGACTTCAGTAAATCCATGTTTGTCCAACACATTTCGGATATAGCCAACCCTTCCATCCATCATATCAGAAGGTCCTACAATGTCAATTCCGGTTGCTGCCTGTGCCAGCGCCATCTTGCCCAATATTTCCAGGGTCTCGTCATTCATTATTTTTCCATCTTTCACCAGGCCATCATGACCATCAGAACTATAGGGATCCATTGCCACATCGGTCATGATGCAAGCTTCCGGAAATTTCTTCTTGATCTCAGCAAGCGCCTTTAAATAAAAAAAGTTTGGATCATAACTTTTGGTGGCTGTTTTATCCTTCCATTTATCCTCGACTGCTGGAAATATGTCAAAGGCCCGTAAGCCAAGTTTCAGACATTCTTCGATTTCCATTAACATTAAGTCAACGGATAATCTGTA
>JAOUDZ010000118.1 GCA_029858965.1 Cyclobacteriaceae bacterium | reverse complement strand
CAAATGCCTCTTGCAGGAGTCGCATCAATCGTTTTACGGCGGTATGTGTTTCATTCAATCCCTGCCGGGCTAACGCATCCACCAAAAATCATATTTTTAAATTACTCTTTGCCTGGATTCAACCAGATATCAATGCGAGGGGCTTGCCAGGTATAAGGCTTGCCAAGTATGTCGAGGTCACCATCGCCATCAAGATCTATCATTAGCGATTCGTGCATCCCGAAGCCCGTAAGAATTTCAATCATACTGAAATTTCCTTTCCCATCACCCAGTAAAACTCTTGCGGTAGGATTTTCACTGTGTCCCAGGTTCATCTCCGCCGTAAAGATATCCAGATGGCCATCTTGATTGAAGTCAACAATCCCTATCGAATGACCATCAATTACTTTCTCCAGAAGAATAGAAGGAGTCCATGTCCCATTTTCCCACGCATACAATACCATCGGTGCTGTTCCATCGCCAGCAACCAAAACGATTTCGGGACGATCGCCTTCTATAAATTGTCCGGCGATCGATCGCGTAAACGTATAACTGGCGTCAACGATGTTTACCTGAAATTTATGATTGCCCAGATATTTATACCACCTCCCACCACCAACGATATCTAAAATACCATCGCCATCCACATCAATCTTTGCCAGCCCTTCATGCTCGTTGATTCCCTTCCAAGCAGGATATTCACCCCGCTGCCACATTTGTCCGTCACTGGAGTAAGTATACACTGTATCAAATTCCCAAGAAGAAACTTCTTTAACACGTGGTGGTATTTCCGCGATCAGCAATTGATTTGCTCCCTGGTTCCAAAAAACAAGTTCCGGCTTTCCATCATTGTCAAAATCGCCAAAGAGTTGGTCATGGTGTTTACGCGCGCCAGCATTCTTGATTGTACGTCGTACCCAGGGTCTTTCCTTATTGTAATCAGGATACGGATTTTCCCACCACCAAACCTGATTTGATCCCACATCACCTCCAAATACAATATCAAGATCGCCATCGCCGTCTATGTCAATGTATGCCGAACCGGCCTCAATGCGCAAGGGACTGTTATCAACAACAAATCTGTCCCAGGTTTTTCCTGATTTTCTGTACCACACTACCGAAGGGGTGGACGTTCTTTCCGTAATGACAAAATCATTTATACCATCTTGATCAAGATCAGCGACGAGCAGCGCAGTCTGCTGTGTGCCCGTATTGGGTACGCTCAACTCACCCGTTACCGTACTCATGTGCTGCCAGCCGGGTTTTGCATGCTGCGCCGGCAGGCATATGGGGAACGCAATTAATAGCACCAAAGTAATCCTTCGCATTTTCAATGTCTCTTTAAAAGATGGGCCATCCGACTTATGGTTGTCGTTTCGGAATTCCAATTTCTTCTTCTGTAACGATCGTCACTATCCGTCCATTTTGTAACAGTAGCACGCCATGTTGTTCTGGCACTGTGCCGCAGCAATCGATTAAAGATGCTCCCGTGAAGTCGAAATACGCCAGACCGGCAAGGTTCACGGCTAAAATAGGCAAATACGATAGCGGGTAGTATGTGACGGAATCTGATTAGGTTCATGCCTTTGAGTTAATATGTTTCCAGCGGTTGGCCTGCTCCCGTATTGGCGTAAATGCATGCTACCGCTGTAAAATATTGAAAGAAGGTGAGAACACGCCCCTGATTACAAGTGTGCAGTCAAAAATTATTGTGTCTTAGGTAGCCGGCGCAAGGTTTCCCAACCTGCGTAGGTGGATCAAATGTGATACGATAGCCTTGGCCATTGATTTGTACTCGTGGTAAACAATGTTGTATTCTTTACAGGATTCTTTTACCATTTGGCTGATGGCAGGATAATGAATATGGCTGACAAGGGGAAAGAGGTGATGTTCAATCTGAAAATTCAAGCCACCCAAGAGCCAATGCAGCAACTTGCTGGATGTACCAAAATTTGATGTGGAAGCGATCTGCTGCATGGCCCAATCCTGTTTATCTTTTGGATCCAAACCCTGACGAAATTGTGTGCCTTCTACAACGTGCGCAAGCTGGAATACGATACTGATGGCAATTCCACATACCGATGTTATAATAAGAAAACCAATCAGCCAGGGCAGCCAGCCTACCATAAAAATCGGAACGGCAACATAAACGACCAGGTACAATGCCTTGCTGATCCAAAAAATGATATGCTCCTTCAGCGGCAATTTCTTTTTTGGTGAATTTACATTAATCCTTCCGCTAAAGTATTTCTCAAAATCCTCGTAGAATATCCATGCCACATAGGAAATGCCATACAGGACAATCCAATAAATATGTTGATAGCGGTGAAAAGCATGGTGAGGCTGTCCTTCGTGCATACGCAGGAAGGGCTTGGCGTCGATATCTGAGTCCATACCTTCCACATTGGTGTAGGTATGGTGATTCACATTATGTTTGATCTTCCAGTAGTACGTATTTCCACCCAATACGTTAAGAAAATAGGCCGAGACGCTATTCATCCACGGATGCCTGGAAAAGCTTTTATGCCCGCCTTCGTGCATCACATTAAAACCAATGATGGCAAAATTTAAGCCCAGGAGAACACAAAGTACAACGGAGATCAGTACCCCGGGATTGAAAAATATCAGCACGGTATATAGGCCGGCCGCAAATAGAATTTGAAAGATGCTCTTCCAGAACAATTTTGCATTGCCAGCACGGTCCAGCTTTTTTTCGATGAAGTACTGGTCTACCTTTTCTTTAAGCGACTTGAAAAAAGAACCTGGGGCATTGTCAAATGAATAGTTGCGTGACATGTGTATTGGTTAGTCCTATAGAACATCGTGACTACAACTTTCGTTCGTCACCTTGCTTTTTTACGGCCTGAACCCGTTTCTCCTCATGGTTCCTGTATTGGGCAGCTCCCTACTGTCAAATAGCATGGCGCCAGGGCGCAAAAGATGAAAATTAGAGTCTATGCGAAACAAATATCTAATTTAATCAAAATAATTAAACATTTGATTAATTCATTCGTTTAAATTGCAATAATTCATTTATGTTTGCCTACATAACGACAGCGGGACAGATGAAAGCGAATAAATCCTTGACGGTACCAGATAGTTCTACAGAGGAAAAAATAAAGAACGCCGCCCGGCGCATTTTTCATAAAAAAGGATTTGCCGCTACCCGCACACGGGATATTGCAGCCGAAACAGGAATCAATCTTGCCTTATTGAATTACTATTTCAGAAGCAAGCAAAAGCTGTTCGATATTATCATGCTGGAAACGATGCAGGGTTTCCTGCAATCCATAAAAGGCGTATTTAATGACGAGTTGACCTCCTTTGATCATAAAATCACGGCGATTGTCAACAATTATATCGACCTGCTAATCGCGCAACCTGACATTCCTTTATTCATTCTGAGTGAATTAAAAACCAATCCCCAGGATTTGCTGGGAAAGATTGGCATGAAGGACATCCTGATGAAATCACATTTTCTGAAACAATTTAAGGAAGCGGTAAAGGCAGGAAAAATTGCGCCTATTCATCCCATGCATTTTATCATGAACCTCATGAGTATGGCTGTTTTCCCATTCGTAGCAAGCCCTATGATCATGGGACTGGGTGAGTTATCGCAAAAAGACTTTAACGAACTCATGACCCAGCGAAAAGTCCTTATTCCAAAGTGGATTAAAGCGCTGCTGAAAGCAAAATGATTTCCATGGAACTATTCAAAACGGAACTGCAATGAAAATACAGAAATTAATCAGGCCCGAAAAAACGTTCATCGTCATGATGTGTTGCCTGGCAATGAATCTTCTTGCCCAGGGTCAGTCCCAACATGCGTTAACCCTTCAACAGTGCTATACACTTGCCAATCAAAATTACCCATTGGTTAAGCAGATGGCATTGATCGAAAAAACGAGCGAATATTCTTTGGAGAACGCTTCAAGGGGATTCTTGCCGCAAGTCTCGTTGAATGGTCAAATCACCTACCAATCTGAGGTCATAGAATTTCCAATTTCTTCACCTGACGTAGCTATTCCCGCCTTGCGCAAGGATCAGTATAAAATCTACGCTGAGGTAAGTCAATCGCTCACCGATGCGCATACCATAAAGCAACAAAAGGAATTGCTGCGCGCGAACACAGCCGCCGATCAACAAAATCTGGAAGTAGCATTATTCCAATTAAAAGAAAGAATCAACCAATTGTTTTTCGGCATACTGCTGCTTGATGCGCAATTGGAACAAACGGAAATAATCAAAACCGATATTCGATCAGGCATCAAAAGAGCCAACGCATCCATTGCAAACGGAACAGCATTGAAAAGCAGTGCGGATATATTGCAGGCAGAGTTACTTAAAACAGATCAGCGGACGGTAGAACTGCAAGCCAATCGCAAGGGATACGCGGACATGCTTGCACTCTTTATTGGTCAGACCATTGAAGAAAATACTGTCTTTCAGACACCGCCGTCCGAAACCATTCCAACGGAGATTAACCGCCCAGAATTAAAATTATATGACCTGCAACAAAAAAGTTTTGAAATCCAGGACAGGCTTATCACGGCAAGAAATATCCCGAGACTAAGTTTCTTTTTACAAGGCGGATACGGAAGACCAACATTGAATGTGCTCACCAACGAATTTGGTTTTTATTATATCGGTGGCCTGCGTCTGGGCTGGAATCTTTCAGGCTTTTACACGTCTAGCGGCGAACGGCAACTGCAGACCCTCAATCGTCAATCTATTGCTGTTCAGCGGGAAACTTTTTTGTTCAATACCAACCTGTCATTACGCCAACAAAATGCCGAGATCGTGAAGCTGCAACAGTTGATGACTACGGATGATCAGATCATTGCACTCCGTGAAAAAGTAAAGGAAACCACAGCCAGTCAGTTGGAAAACGGGACAATCACCACGACCGACTACCTGACTAATGTAAATGCCGAAGACCAGGCAAGGCAGAACCTTCTTTTACACAAAGTTCAATTGCTTATGGCGCAATACAACTATAAGACAACTTCCGGAAACTAATAACAAGTAAAGAGATACCACGATGAAACGTTTTTTGACTTTAATTATCGCCACAATACTCATTTCAGTACTTGCTTCTTGCAATAGGAATGAAGTTGATTTTGACGCCTCAGGATCCTTTGAAGCTGAGGAAACGATTATCTCTGCAGAAACATCAGGCACCATCAGGGAATTTGATGTTGAAGAAGGTCAGGTGCTGGCTGCAGGCAAACGAATTGGTTACATCGACAGTACGCAACTTTATTTAAAGAAGAAGCAACTGGAAGCCCAGATAAATGCCATGCTGAGTAAAAGGCCAAATATGGCTGCCCAGTCGGCTGCGCTCAAAGAACAATTATCAACAGCCGAAACAGAACAAAAGCGGATCGCTAACCTCGTTAAATCAGATGCGGCCACCACCAAGCAACTGGACGATATCAACGCAACCATCGAAGTCATCAAAAAACAGATTGAGGCGCAACGTTCATCGCTTTCCATTACGACAGAAGGCATAAACAAAGATGCGTCCGTCTTACGCGTACAAATCGCACAATTGAATGATGACTTAAGGAAATGTAAACTTGTCAATCCTGTCAATGGAACCGTACTCACCAAATATGCAGAGTCGTATGAAGTAACTTCACCGGGTAAGCCGCTCTATAAAATTGCGGATCTATCCACGATTCTCATGCGCGCGTATGTTACCGGTAACCAACTCCCGCTGATAAAACTGAATCAAAAAGTAAATGTACTGACCGATGATGGCAGTGGCGGCTATAAACAAACTGCGGGATTGATTACCTGGATTAATGACAAAGCCGAGTTCACCCCCAAAACCATTCAAACAAAGGATGAGCGCGCCAACATGGTGTATGCCATAAAAATAAAAGTAACCAATGATGGCAGTTATAAAATTGGCATGTATGGCGAAGTTAAGTTTTAGCCAAAACAGAATTGACGTTGTCCATTGATATGAATATAATGACGCGCTATGCATGATGTCGTACTAGATAAAATCAGAAAAACGTACAACAAGAATAGCCTTGTTGCTGTAGACAACGTTTCCTTATCGGTAAACAAAGGAGAATTGTTTGGCTTGATTGGGCCGGACGGTGCAGGCAAAACAAGCATCTTCAGAATACTCACTACCCTGCTGCTACCTGATGGCGGAAATGCCAGTGTGAGTGGGTATGATGTGGTGAAGGATTACAAGATCATTCGAAACCATGTTGGTTATATGCCCGGCAGATTTTCACTTTATCAGGATTTGTCAGTGGAAGAAAACCTGAACTTCTTTGCAACGCTATTTGGTACAACAATAAAAGAGAACTATGATCTCATCAAAGAGATTTATGTGCAGATTGAGCCTTTCAAAACGCGGAGAGCCGGGAAACTTTCAGGCGGTATGAAACAAAAGTTGGCCTTGTGCTGTGCCCTCATCCACAGGCCCACCGTCTTGTTTTTAGATGAACCCACTACGGGTGTCGATACCGTGTCAAGAAAGGAATTCTGGGAAATGCTGAAACGCCTCAAATCGCAGGGCATTACGATCATGGTCTCCACGCCCTACATGGATGAAGCTACATTGTGCGAGCGTATCGCACTTATTCAATCCGGCAAAATTTTATCCATTAATACTCCAGCGAACGTTATCGCGCAATTCCCGCAAAATCTTTTCGCGATCAAATCGACCAACATGAGCGGTTTGCTAAAGGATTTACGGGATTTTGGAAACATAGAAAGCTGCAATGCTTTTGGTGAGTATCATCATATTACCCTGTCTGACGAGAGCGATGCAACGCAACATGAATTGAAAACATACCTCGAGTCTAAACAGCATGAAAATATAGTGCTACAATCCACAACGCCGACGATAGAAGATTGCTTCATTCAATTAATGAATAACCAGGATGGCGGAAATAGTAATTAAAGCAGAAAAACTCACAAAGCGTTTTGGTGATTTTATAGCCGCGAATGAAATAACATTTGATGTCTACGCGGGTGAAATATTTGGTTTCCTGGGGGCAAATGGTGCAGGAAAAACAACTGCCATGCGGATGTTGTGTGGCCTGTCAACACCTTCGTCGGGCAAAGCCATCATAGCAGGTTTCGATATCTACAAACAAACCGAAAGTATCAAAAAGAATATTGGATACATGAGTCAGAAATTTTCGCTTTATGAAGATCTGACGGTGATAGAAAATATTACTTTCTTCGGCGGCATCTATGGCCTGTCGGATAAGGAGATTAAGGAGAAAAGCGAAATCCTTATTCAGCAATTGGGGTTGCAAGGCGTTACAAAAAAATTAGTAGGCTCTTTACCCCTGGGTTGGAAACAAAAATTATCATTTTCTGTGGCCGTACTCCACGAGCCAAAAATTGTTTTTCTCGATGAACCTACAGGCGGTGTTGACCCCGTTACAAGAAGGCAGTTTTGGGATTTAATCTATGAAGCTTCCGATAAAGGCATTACTATTTTCGTCACCACCCATTACATGGACGAGGCAGAATACTGCAACCGGATTTCAATGATGGTGGATGGCGTCGTAAAGGCGCTGGATACACCATCGAATTTAAAGCAAGAATTCGCTGCCGGTACAATGGATGAAGTTTTTTTTGAATTAGCGAGGGGTGCCAAGCGCAAAGGAGATTGATATGAAACAGTTCTTAACGTTCGTAAGAAAAGAATTCTATCACGTATTTCGCGATAGTAAAACGATGCTGATGCTTTTCGGTTTGCCTATAGCACAAATTACGCTGTTTGGGTTTGCCCTGACCAACGAAATAAAAGACTCAAAAATCGTCATTTGCGATTACGCAAAAGATGAGGCCTCGCAACAAATCACCTATAAATTGGCGGCAAGCAATAATTTCAGCATTGAAGAATCCTTACTGAGTCATCAACAGATCGAAGAAGCCTTTAAAGCGGGAAAAATAAAATTGGCTGTTGTTTTTCCGGTCAACTTCACCTATGATCTGCTACACCTCAATACAGCCCAGGTACAATTAATAGCCGATGCCGCTGACCCCAATACCGGCAGCACCCTCACTACATATGCCACTTCAATCATCAGGGATTACCAGCAGGATGTATTGCAGTCAAAATCCCTCCCCTTAAGCATAACCACTGAAATCCGAATGCTTTACAACCCGGAGCTGAAGGGCGTAACAAACTTTGTCCCGGGTGTGATGGCTTTAGTGCTCATGCTCGTTTGTGTGCTGATGACCTCTGTTTCCATCGTCAAAGAAAAAGAAATGGGAACCATGGAAGTTTTGTTGGTATCCCCATTTAATCCGTTCCTGGTTATCCTTTCCAAAGCTGTACCATACTTTGCGCTTTCCCTGATCAATCTTTCGGTAATTTTATTGCTGAGTGTATTTCTTCTGGACATGCCCATCAATGGAAGTGTTGTGTTACTATTTGCAGAAAGCAGTTTACTCATTGTCACGTCATTGGCGCTTGGCTTACTCATTTCCAATTCTACGGCTTCTCAGCAGACAGCCATGCTGTTGTCTCTCATGGGCTTACTCGTTCCCACGATGTTGTTTACCGGTTTTATGTTCCCGTTGGAAAATATGCCAATGCCTTTGCAGGTTATAGCAAATCTGGTTCCGGCAAAGTGGTATTACATCATCGTCAAATCTATTATGATTAAAGGATTAGGATTTTCATCCATTTGGAAAGAAACACTTATCCTGGTTGGGATGACCACGTTCCTGCTTGTTGTAAGTTTCAAAAAGTTTAAAATCAGGTTAGGATGAGGACACTGAAATTTCTTCTGCGAAAAGAGTTTCGCCAGATATTCCGCAACAAGTCTTTGTTGCCCGTGATTTTTGTGATGCCCATTATTCAATTACTGATCATGCCCCTGGCCGCAGATTATGAAGTGAAAAACATCAACATCTCCATAGTGGACCACGATCATTCTCCCTATTCGCAAAAGCTGATTTCCAAAATTATCGCTTCAGGTTATTTCAGATTATCAGATTACAGCAACTCATTCAACCAGGCATTCGAACAAATCGAAAAAGATAATTCTGATTTGGTCCTGGAAATCCCAAAGGACTTTGAAAGAAATCTGATCCGGGAAAACACACAGCAGTTGTACATTGCCGTAAATGCAATCAACGGAACAAAAGCCAACCTGGGTGGTGCTTACCTGAACAGGTTAATACAAGATTACAATGCCGACATCCGGACAGAATGGATTCAGCCACAGCGCTACAATGCCTCACCAACCATTCAAATCGCTTCCTCCAATTGGTTCAATACCTACCTGAACTATTCATTTTTTATGGTGCCCGGGATTTTGGCTTTTTTGGTTACCATGGTAGGGGCGTATATGTGCTCATTGAATATCGTAAAGGAAAAGGAAGTCGGCACGATCGAACAGATCAATGTTACGCCCATCAAGAAACATCACTTCATTCTCGGAAAACTGATACCATTTTGGGTCATTGGAATGTTCGTTTTTAGCGTTGGCCTGTTCGGCGTTGGCAGGTTGGTATACGGCATTGTTCCTATAGGCAGCATGGGTTCATTATACGCCTTTCTTTCACTTTATCTTATCGCCTTGTTGGGTCTGGGTTTGCTCATTTCTACCTATTCCGACACACAACAACAAGCCATGTCCATCGCCTTCTTCTTCATGATGATTTTTCTCTTAATGAGCGGGTTGTTCACTTCCATCGACAGCATGCCCGAATGGGCAAAAGTGATAGCCCAACTGAATCCCGTGACCTATTTTATAGAAGTCATGCGAATGGTTGTGCTAAAAGGAAGTGGCTTCAGTGATATAAAATATCACTTTTTGATCATTTGTGGCTTTGCCATATTCTTTAACGGCTGGGCTATTCTCAATTATAAAAAGACCAGCTGACATGGCTAGGTTCATGGCAACACCTTTCCCTTTTACCCTATAAATGCATTGATTCAATTCTCATAACCACCCAACAGGGATTAGAAAATTATGCGATTCTGCATCGCGTAGCGGGTTAGGTTTCTTTCCTGAAGTAGGAATCAGATACAACTCCCCCTATTCCTAAAATAAGCATGCCGGAAGCGAAGACCAACCCCTTAGAAACATTGAAAGAGGCCGGCCACTGCCCCACACCAATCATAATAAATTCTGAGCTGACAAAGCCAAGAAGCAACATGATGACATAAAACCACCTTAAAGATGAGATCAGTTTTGCTTCCTGATACCAGGCCAGGAGGAACAACGAAATCATGCCAATTAACACCAGGTGCAGATAAGCGATCACATAGAAACGAACATCATAGGCCAGCATAGCGATGTATGGATGGGCCGACAAAAGCTGGAGAATCAGTTTAACTGTAAAAGCCAGTAATGAAGTTAACAGCAACACGCGCGCAAGTAGTGAGAAGGTATCTGCAATGGCTTTCCTGCTATTTTGCAGTGATTGAAAAAAATACGTTAACGCAATCAACTGACCAAGGGCAGCCAAAAGTGCAATACCGTTAACCAGTAACCCGGGATTCGTCCACAAGGCAGAAAGTACGTAGGCTGGGAAGCATGATAAGAAAAACAGCATTCCAAACTTTTTTGCCTTTTGTTGGTCAATACCAATCCCCTTTTCTTCGAGCAGCCGAAGGAACAACGCCAGAATGCCGAACATAAAGACACCGTTGTATTGAAAATGCAGATAATAATAAACCATAAGATGATACCATTTTGTCTGCCCAAGCCCGTTGGCAGCCAATACACCTACCGCAATTGGACCGATCGCAGAAATCAGAAAGAAAAATAGGGAAGTCCGGGCAAACCAAACAGAAAAAACACATCTACTGTCTTTTGTATCCTTAAAGAAGCGTAAACAAAATACGATCACTACCAACGTATGTACTGTAGAAATAAAGATGGAATAAATCCCATAACCCTGGAGGGGAAACGCAATCAGCATACAAACCAGCAAGAAATTAATTATGATAAGAATGTGTCTGTACCTACCGTGCAAGTGTTGTGGCAAAAATTTAACCACGAATCCAACTGTCAAGGCATTGAATACCCAGCCCAGAAACATAATGTGCGAATGCGAATGAAGCCAGAAAGCGTAATTGAACCCAGCGATTGGCTGATAATAATGCCATCGCAGCAAAAAGCTAAGAAGCGATGCAACAAAGAAAAATACCAATGGGAGTTTAATCAGGTGTTGCATTGCGAATCGCGCGTGCTGTAGACGTTATCATCATTATAAAATAGAGTAAGATACTTCCTGTTGTAACCCACCCGCTTAATGAACGGAATGTAGCAGGAAACATCATAACGTCAGCGGCAATACGCATGGCCAGCGAAATATAAAGTAACCCAAGGGGTACATAAAATAGTGGGTGATAAGGTTTGACCCGAAGCCCCAGTATTCCGGGAAGAATAATCGGCCCGTGTGCAAAGATCATTGCAAAAACAAACCCCAGAAAAAAAGTATGTACTACAATATCATAACCTGGCGGGGCCTCTGTTAATACGATCAGAAAAATGCCTTCCAACAACAAGGCAACATATCCACATAACAGGGCCACACCTGTAAACCTCACCAAACCCTCTTTTTTGATTGTAACCCTGACGACATCGTGTCGCATCAGCCAAAGGCTGATGCATACCAAAGACAAGCCCGCGATGTTGGTTCCTGCTTCATGAAATGGGAGTATTATCCCCAGAACAAACAGACCCAGAAATGCAACAAGTATATTTTTGTTACGGCGCGTTACCGGTAAGAATTTTGCCAGTTCCAGGCGTTCTGAAACAATCGTAAATAACAAAAATCCCACCCACCATGGAAAAGCCATCGGATAAAATCGTTTCCACAAGAGCAATACATTACCAATGAACCAGCACATAGACCCCAGCATAGCCAGTAGTAAATACAGGTTATATTGTGTTTTGAGATAGGCCGCATATACAATCAGGAGCACCAGACTGGCGGCAATAAGCATCATCACCGCAAACTGAAATTCCCCGAAAAGAAATACAACTATACTTGAAGCACTAATTAGCGGACCCGCAAAAAATCCATACTTCTTTAACGGGATTACTTTTTCCAGTGCAATGAGGCTCCCCAAAAACCCACCTACCATAATGGCGCCATGGTGAACATACATTTCGGGAAGTGGGACACTCCATCCCAACCGGCCCAACCCTGAGAGCAAGCCAATGATAAGGTTGCTGAAGGCAAAAAGTAAAAAAAAGGGTCTAATCCGGAGTTGCATTCAAAACTTAATGAAGATAAGCGATACGACGGTTACACAAGAAAGTCAAGTTCCCTGTACAAAACAATATTAAGCGCATCAAACCGACCGACCATGAAACCTGTATCAAAAGCCGAAACGATAGTGCGGCACACGCGTTGGTAACAGTCTTCGTAGCTACATAAACCCTTCGTCTCTTAGGGTTTTAGTTAGGGGCATCGCCATGATCATCAATATCAACCCCTAATTCCTGCCTATCCAAACGGCTAACCAGCGTTCGTGATATTCAAAACTAAGAAAGTCAATAATAAAAGACTGTTTTATCTTTATTTATTTTATCTTTGCCCTCGAAATTTAAATCTGAATATTATGCAGTGCCTTACGCCACACGCCTTTCATATCCCTGTTATGGGTTTAGCATACACCATTGATACACCCATTAAGGTGGCTCGTTTTGGAATTTCTTCTGTCATTTCCATCATCCAGGATAATCTGGTAGAAAAGATGAGGAGCTACTACTATCCAAAAATAGATGAGGCCTACTTCCCCATTACACACGATGAAACCGACTATCGCGCCAAACGCATTACAGACTACCTGAATCTCGTAAATCGGATCGTCAAACGGCAGGTGGAAGAATTAAAGGCTTCCCCATTTGAAGCGGGTTCAGAACTCAATAAGTACTTTGAAATGCTGCCGGATAACAGTGATCTTAAACGTATTTACAATTTAATGACTGATCTTGATGATCCGGAAGACGTACGACAACTGGAACATTGGCTGAAGATGCAA
>JAOUDZ010000117.1 GCA_029858965.1 Cyclobacteriaceae bacterium | reverse complement strand
GTTTCGTGCTATAAATTCTATACGGGTCAAACACAAGATTTTGACAATCGACTTGCAGAACACAATCGTGGCGAAACGCCTTCGATTAAATCATGCATTCCCTGGAAAAGATACGGGTCAAACACAAGATTTTGACAATCGCCTTGCAGAACATAATCGTGGCGAAACGCCTTCGATCAAATCATGCGTACCGTGGAAATTGGTTTGGTCGAAAGATGTTGAAAACCGCTCTGAGGCCGCGAAGTTGGAAAAAAGATAAAGTCTTGCGCTGCTCATAGAACTCTCGTTGACACTGGAGTCGCCACTCAACAACCCGCAGGTACATCAGCATTCAGCCAGAGTCAATCAAAGACATTATTTGAATTTATGGAAGATTCCAATGACAAATAGCTTTCATGTACGCCCTAAAACTAGCGGAGAATTTAACTACTCCTTTCTTTTCTCCTATTACTGGGAGCATAATTCATTAATTTCATAAGCTGTATATTTGTATACTTAATCGTTGATTATGCAGTTCAACACTTCTACTTTCGTCCCGACAGAAAGTTCAGAATATTACTTTCTGGATATCGCTACCAAAATTATTGGGCACGATTACACCTTCGAAGGCCTTTCCGGAAGGAAAAAATTACTCTATGCTGATTGGATTGCATCCGGCAGATTATATGCGCCGATTGAAGAGTTATTGAGTAATCATTTCGGTCCGCTGGTGGGTAATACGCATTCTGAATCAAGTCACTCAGGAGAGGTAATGACGCTGGCTTATAAAATGGCACAACAGATTATTAAAAAACATGTGAATGCCAATGATCAGGACGTAATTATCACCCAGGGCAGCGGCATGACTGGCGCAATCGCAAAATTGCAGCGAATGCTTGGCCTACGTATACCAGAGAAAGCGAAACCCCTTTATTCCCAGCCGGCTTCCGATCGGCCCGTTGTATTTCTTACCCATATGGAGCATCATTCCAATCAAACCTCTTGGTTGGAATGCGAAGTGGACGTAGTGGTGATCCCCCCTGGCGAGAATTTGCTGGTGGAGCCAAAAAACCTCGAACGCGAACTCATCAAATACCGCGATCGCAAATATAAAATCGGATCATTCACCGCCTGCTCGAACGTAACAGGCATTTTCACACCCTATCATAAGCTGGCCGAGATCATGCATGAACACGGTGGGTTATGCTTTGTTGATTTTGCTGCCAGCGCCCCCTATGCCAATATGAATATGCATCCTGAAAATGGTGAAGAAGCGTTGGATGCGATTTTCTTTTCACCTCATAAATTTCTGGGAGGTCCGGGAAGCGCAGGTGTACTGATCTTTAACAAGAAGCTGTACGGCAATCGTATTCCTGATATTCCGGGAGGTGGTACAGTTTCCTGGACAAACCCCTGGGGAGGACATCATTACTTTGATGATATTGAAACGCGTGAAGACGGAGGCACGCCCGCCTTTATGCAAACCATACGGGCAGCATTGGCCGTTCGCCTGAAAGAACAAATTAGCGTAGAAAGAATTAAATGTAGAGAAGCTGAATTGCTGGATATTGCCTTTTCGAGATTGTCAGCAGTACCCGGGCTTAATATTCTTGCACCAAATAACAAAGAAAGACTGGGTGTTATTTCATTCTATGTTGAAAACCTCCATTACAATTTTATTGTGAGGGTACTAAGCGATCATTTTGGTATTCAGGTGCGGGGCGGATGTTCCTGTGCCGGGACTTATGGGCATTACCTTTTGGAGGTAGATCAGGAATATTCAAATAAAATAACGAACAAAATCGATACGGGCGATCTATCGGAAAAGCCAGGTTGGGTTCGGTTATCACTTCATCCGGTAATGACACGCAATGAGGTGCATTTCATAATAGACGCTATTGAACAAATTGCATCGCACCCGGAGCGATGGATGGATCAGTATCGGTATTCATCCCACACAAATGAATATCGTCCTGTTCAGGAAAATCAGGCGCTGAGAAGTCTGCTGAATAAGTGGTTTAAACTTGACATCAGCTAATTTTTTATTCAAGAGATTCTGGTATGAATAATCCCTTGGCGGTCGAAATCGACGGGCCTGTAATTCGCATATTGAATTTGCGGAAAAACCAGCATAGTTCCTATGACAAGGACTAAGTCGCTGTGAACTGAAAAATCACCATCATCCATCGTGGCATGGTACATAGCGCCCTGCTTTAGTTACCCCTTCAAAACCTTAACGGGACGTAAACCAGACAGATACATTGCCGGATAGCCGCTGGCAATGCATCCCGTTACCATGATGAAAATCAGGGATATTAAAAGGAAATTCAAATGTATCCATTGAATGGGTCAATTGTTTGCCCGCTAATTCATTCGACCGCGGTAAGTACACCGCTGAGATGACCAGTCCAAAGAGATGCCTAATGTCAATGAGCCCTAAGATAATTATGGCGTCAATGCAGCTTTGAATAATCTTCACAGCCGGGAATCAAGCTGTGTTGGAAAGCCTAGAGCACAAGTAATCCTTTATACAGGTTATTTAAAATTATTTGCTGCAGACCCATGTGCATGCACACCGTTCAAAAATCCTCGTAAAACAATTTTCTGCTGCCTGGATACAATCATCTACCTACAAAAATCCCTCGGATTGAATATTGCTCATAATTGACTTATTCCTGCTAACTGTGTTGCAAGCAAATGCGACACCTTGCACTTGTTGAATCGTAAGGCGCTTACGCAAGTCGCAACGCAATGACTATATGAAGACTTACCATCAAAGATTCAAATTTAGTTTAGTAAAGTATTCGATATAGTAACGCGCGCCATGGTGATGGAAAAATGACAAGTACGGTTATCCCAATTACTGCGCACTGGATAGCAAAATGAAACAAAAAGATCATTGAAAAATCAAAACAAAACAGCTGCATATGAAAATTACTATTACAGGGGCTGATGGTTTGCTTGGAAGCAATCTGGTAAGAGTCCTCTTAGAAAGAGGACACCAAATTCGCGCATTGGTCCAGCAAGGAAGGCATCCAAAGACCATTATGGATTTGAATATCGAATTGGCGGAGGGTGACATCCTGAATCTGGAAAGCCTGCGTAGGGCAGCAGAAGGTGCCGAGGCCATCTTCCACCTTGCGGCACACACCGGAACCTGGCCCGCTAGATCAGAGATCGTACGAAAGGTCAACATTGAGGGTACAAAAAATGTACTCAGTGTTGCTAAAGAAATAAGCGTAAAGCGTATGATCTACATAGGTACTGCAAGCACCTTTGGCTTTGGAACCAAAGAGAATCCAGGAAAAGAAGGGAATCCATACAAAAGTGGCCATTACGGAATGGACTACCTGGATAGTAAGTATATAGCCCATCAACTGGTTATGCAGGCTATAGGTGAGGGTCTTCCTGCAGTTGTCCTCAACCCCACTTTCATGCTGGGCCCATATGATTCTGCTCCCAGTTCCGGGGCCATGGTATTAGCCATCTACAAGGAAATGTTGCCAGGCTATGCACCTGGCGGTCGGAATTTCGTCTGTGTAAAAGATGCAGCGGTAGGAATTTCAAATGCGCTTGTAAAAGGAAGGATCGGGGAATGCTACATAATTGGGAACAAGAATATGTCGTACCAGGAAGTATTCTCATTGATGGCAACCACACTTGGCGTGAAGCGGCCGTCCATTCGTATGCCAAAGTCTCTGGTTTTGGCGTATGGACTCTTAGCACACAGTAGTGCCAAGTTGTTGGGAAATAGTCCGACTGTATCCTATCCTATGGCTAAGATCTCTTGTGATTCACATTATTATACGGCAGAAAAGGCAGTGAAGGAATTGGGGCTTCCGCAATCACCCATAGAAGAAGGCATTCTTGAATGCATTAATTGGATGAAATCAAACGGAATAGCATAGCACCATGAATGATCAAGTATACTTTGTTGACCTCTATCTTCATTACGAGGATTTGCATGTATTCATTCCCGTTGTAGGAACACTAATTGGATTTATCATCTTCTGGTTTGTATGGCATTCCAATAGACTCAACGCACGATTGGTGCGGGATCATGGCGTGGATCTCGGTTCGGCCAAATTGATCATCTACACCAAAATTCTTGGCGGAATATCTATGGGTCTCTTTCCCGCCATCAGTTATCTCATTGCTTTTCCTAAGACGACATTTGCAGAGTTTGGATGGGTAATCTCCGAGGAAACTCTTCCCGCGACGATCCTGTGGACCGCAGGCCTTGGCCTGTTGATAGTCATTGTCACAGGATGGAATGCCCGGAAACCTGAAAACCTTAAACATTATCCTCAAATCCGAGCCAAGATATGGACGCCTTCGATGGTTAGAAGCAACCTCATCGGATGGACAGTTTATCTTGTTGGATACGAAGCTTTGTTTAGAGGAGTTTTGCTTTTCCCCCTTATTCATCGGCTAGGACTTTGGCCAGCCATAGGCGTCAATATAGCACTGTACTCGGGCACTCATATTGCCAAGGGTCTAAAAGAGACCATAGGCGCAATCCCATTATGTATAATCCTTTGCTTGCTCTGTGCATTCACCGGAAATTTTTGGGTAGCCGCATTTGTACATGTTGCTATGGCATGGACAAATGAAATTGTTTCCCTGAAAAGACATCCTGAGATGAAGATAGTTAGACCGTAGACGAACATGAAGCAATTCAAAGATAAAGTTGTACTGATTACTGGCTCCAGCCAGGGTATTGGTAAAGCAACCGCTATGGCGTTCAGTAGGCTAGGGGCAAAAGTAGTCCTGAATGGCCGCAACCTCGAACGGCTCCGGAAAACTGAAAAGGAACTCCAGCAAGCTGGCGCAGTAGTTCAAGCATTTCAAGGCGACATCACGCGGGAGGATGAGGCACGTAGTCTAGTTGAAAAGACAATTCAGCGCTTTGGAAAGCTTGACATCCTCATCAACAATGCTGGCATCAGCATGCGTGGACATTTTGCGACACTTAAGCCGGAAGTGTTTCGTACAGTTTTCAACACAAACGTTCTAGGAGTTGCCAATCTGGCCATCCCGGCAATGCCTCATATCAGGGAGTCGAAAGGCAGTATTATTTTTGTCTCAAGTGTTGCTGGAATCCGAGGATTGCCAGGTATTTCAGCGTACTGTGCCTCGAAAATGGCACTGAGGGGGATCGCTGAATCTATACGTATTGAAGAGGCGAGTACCGGTATTCACGTTGGCTTGATGCTGGTGGGACAGACCGAAATTGAATTTGGGAAACAAACCATTTCTGCCAATGGCAATCTGGTTACGATCAACGACCGCTCCGGGTTCAAGGTGGCAACCAAGGAAAGTGTTGCCAGGGCCATCGTCCAAAATGTGAAACACAGACAGTTCATTACCACACTGACTGGTTTTGGGAAGCTAAATGCGATCATGCAGTCTATCGCACCCGGCCTGGTTGAAAAAATACTTATCAGCCAGTCTGACCGTATTATGAAAAGAAGTTGATGAGCCTAAGTGTCTTAGTTAGTGTCCGCCCGGTGTAGACACCAACCAGAAGCAACGACTCATACCCGGGGATAAATTATTAAATGGGATCAACATGAACCTTGACCTTTCTCTGGAGTGTGCTCAGGAGCATGCAGCACATCTCTCCCAGGAAGACTTCATGAAGAAGTATTTTCTGCCTCAGAAACCAGTATTGCTCAAAGGCTTGGCGAAATTGCAGCCTGCAGGAAACAAATGGACCATCGATTGGTTCAAGAAGACCATGGGTAATCTTGATATCGCAGTATTTGACAACAATGAGAAGCGTCACGTATATTCCACCACAGTGACACCTGACATAAAAATGCCATTCCACAAGTTCCTGGATATCATCTCAAGCGATCAGACCTCAAGTATCAGGATGTTTCGCTACAACTTGTACAAGCAAAACCCTGACTTGAGAAAGGATTTTTCCTGCCCTTCCTTTTTCAATAGGAACATTATGAAACGCTTTGGTTTCATGTTCATTGGAGGGAAGAATACAGCTGTTCGGCTGCATTTTGACGTCGATAGGTCCAACGTCCTGTTGACTCAGATAACCGGATCCAAAAGCGTGGTACTGTTCGAACCAAAATACACACCATACCTTTACAGAGTACCATTCAATACGCACTCGCTTATGGATATCAAGAATAGCAATGAAGCCGACTTCCCCGGCATTAGATATGTTAAGGGGATGGAGGTTATTCAAGAGGCAGGAGATGGATTGTTTATGCCAAGTGGATACTGGCACTATAATACATATCTGGAAGGAGGCATTTCAGTAGCGTTCAGAAAACTTGCTCACACACCCGGCAGCCTCCTAAAGGGTATCATATTCATAGTTCTTACTATGCCAGTTGATATGATCCTGACCAGGATCTTAGGCAACAAGTGGCAAATGTATAAGGATATATTGTGCAAAGAGCGTGTCAAGCGTGCGATCGCACCTAGACCGAAGTAGGCAAAACAATACCATGCTACAACCAAAATTGAAAAAATTCAATTTCCGATTTGACTCTTGCCAATCGGTGCGTTCTAACGTATCCACAGGCTTTCCTGACGATTCATCCGCCATAAGCCCTGAACGTCAAGCTCCTGTTGCCATACGACACACCACCGGAAATTCGGAACTAAATCCAATTGTAGCATAAGACTGTCATCGACATTGAAGACAAGGCCATTCACTGGCATACTGATTTTTCTTGCAGGTAAGGTATAATGATGTCATTCTTATTCTCATCGGTCCCATCATAGGTGATGGTTACCACGGGTATTCCTGTAATCCGCTTGATTTGATTAGTCATGGCTTCCGTTACCAGAGAAGGACAGCAAAATGAAGGATTAGTCTGAACAAACAATGCTGTGTCCGGGTACCTCTCCAAAATGTAGAAAATTTTAAGAATGTTGTCATAGGCTTCTCCACCGAGATAGGGGTTGATATTGAACTCGGTAAGATGTTTTTCCAATTTCTTAGAATCTATTTCGTAAGGGTTACCAAGATATTTTATAAATGGTCTGTAGTATCGATGATCGATCCATTTCATACTGGCCAAAATCAATCGTAGCTGTAGCGCCCTAAAATAATCGCCGCGCTCCACAAACCTGCGTACTACATTGTCACGGTTTATTTTGACATAATCGGAATATGGGATAGTGATCACTTCTCCACCCGCATCCTCTATGGCCTGGTTGAGATCCTGGTTCATCACATCATTGTCGCATACATAGAAGTCACCAAAGAGTGCTACTTTGGGCCTGTCGCCATTCTCTCGAGGTATTTCATCAAATAGTGCGACAGCGTCTGCCACTGTTTTCTCCATGTCCTCCTTTCCAAGAAAAGCCTGTTCCAGCAGTTTGACGCTTTCAGCGATTACATTGTTTGTTTGCCCCTTGTTCAATTCATAGGGCCTGATTTTACAACCTAGCCTCCGGATCAACCCACCTATCATGTAGGCAAAATAGGCGTAATAACATGCGCTTAGGGATATTTCAAGATGGGATATAAGCCCACAATAAACATGTGCCTTTTCTAATCCGTTCCCATAGTTTTCAAGGATGCTTTTAATGTACTGAGGATACAGACGTATGTTGCAAGTAACTTTACTATCCAACATGAAGAGCATGGTGTTTGCCGGATCCAGGTGATGTTCATTAATATATTCAATAAATTCCTGGGCGATAATGTTGACCGGAAGGCACTGACCTGTATTATGGGCCATACTTTTCTTAATGGTAAGCGCACTGGAGTTCATAACGCGGGCATCGATGCCAATTCTCTTAAGATTGGCCGCCAATAAAGGCATCACAATGGGATCCCATCCAGGCATTAAGAAGGTCTTACTTCCAATGTCGGTATTGATATCGGGCAATATCTTTTGATTGTTGAGTTCCTGTTTTGGACCAAGCAGGGTGGCATGGTTTTTAAACGAACGCACGGCCGCTTCAATCCGCGTTTCATAACCTACATTGGAATCATGCTCATCGATTTGAAGGATCAGGTAAGGTTTATTAGCGCTGGTAAGAATTTTCTTAAAATACTCAATAACAAAGGAGTCGGGAGCGCATTTAAAGGCGCTGATAAGTACCGGATAAAGGTTTGGGGTTCGGGCAATAGTCCGGGCTGTTTCCAGAATTTTGGATGCATAATACCATGGTACTTTTTTCAGTAGTGTATCCACCTCCCCAAGCTCCGATTGATCTACGGGGAGCATGTCCTGGTAAAACGTCTTGATCCCTAACCCATTGAAAATATCGGGGATTCCTTTATTTAGTTCCGGAGAAAGCACAACATACGGCCTTCCCAGCAATACCACCGAAAAGTTATCATCATCACGGAAATAACGAGTAAACAAGTCCGTTAATTTCTTTTTCTGCGCGTAATATTGCGAAAAAGCTTTAGTCAATGATGCATAGACCAAAGGTAAACTGATATCAGGAACTACGGCTTTCAGGCACTCATACAGTTCTAACGCCACGCCTATATTACCCCTCGAGAAGTTCAGCAGCGGCGAAAGACACTTATCTTTTACTTCGCCGTCATTCATATTGTAAATAAGTGATGGACTAAATTGTGTATAGTAACAATAGTTGCGTTCCGAATCTTTCGGCTTGCTATGGGTCTGTAGAAATACAGGAAGGAAGATGAAGTCAACCCGGCCAGCCAGATACGACACATCGCCATACAGCGCGTCTATGGGGGAACAAAACTCCGCACCAGCCACAAGTTTCCCATGCTTTAACGCTTCACGGTATTTTTCGGAACTGATGGTGCGGATGGACAAGTTGTCAAAAAAGTGTTTCCAAAGTGGCAATTCTTCGAAAAGGTGAAGAGATGCAGGAATACCAATGACCGGTTTGGTTTTGTAACTTCCTTTCCTGTTTGAAGAAAAAACTTTCTTTCGCGCTCGGATCAGATCAAAACCAGATTTATTTTTTGATACCTTTTTGGAAGTCTGGTAATCCCTGCCGCACATAAAACCGTAGGCGACCTTGTCTTCCCTAACGTCAGCCACACTTATACTGCAGTGGTTATTGCACAGCGAGCAGGTTTCTGTTTGGATAGGAATGTTCTCTTTGAAGAGTTTGAGTCCACGAAAATTGCTGGTCTTCTGAAGTTCTTCCTGCAAAAGCAGGGCTGTTCCCAATGCTCCGGCCAGGTGACAGTATTTGGATACGAATATTGGACGGTTGATGCGCTGTTCAAATGCCGCAACAAGCGACTTGTTACGCGCGGTCGCCCCCTGAAAACAAATATTCTTTCCTATAGACGCTTCACTGGCCACCCGCTTCAGATAGTTCTCCGTTACGGAATGCAAAACGGTGGCCAGAATCTCATTGACGGAATAACCTTTGCTCAGTAACTGGTTGATATCGCGTTCCATAAACACCGTACAACGATCGCTCGCAATAGGCGAACTAACATCTGCAGCCTGCAAGTCATAGTCCTTTAGCGGGCAATTCAGTTTCATTGCCTGCTCTTCAATAAAGCTTCCCGTACCTGCAGCGCATACCGTATTCATTTGAGAAAACGTCACCCTGCCGTGATCCATCATCGTAAATTTTGAATCCTGTCCACCTATTTCGATGATGGTGTCAGTTTCAGGGTTAAGCTCATAAGCCGCCCGCGCGTGGGTAGTGATTTCATCCAAAATCAAGTCTGCCCCAATGATTTTTCCAACAAAATTTCTTCCGGAACCTGTGGTGCCAGTTCCCAGTATTGAAATCGTTAAACGCTCTGTTTGGTTGATATGGTCTATGGCCTCAAAAAGAGATTTTACGGCAGAAATCGGATTTCCCGCCGTATAGGTATACAATCCTATCAAAGGCTCTTTGGTCTTATCCAAAAGTACAGCTTTGGTGCTGGTAGAGCCAATGTCAATTCCCATGTAAACCGGGTAAGTATCCCCAGGATTATGCTTTCTGTAAAAATCAATTTCCACCTTCCTGGGATGCAGCGATGCTAAAGGTGTAAAAAGATAAGATTTTTCATTGGTAAAATCAGGGTAGTTACTTTGCTTAAGATTCAGTGGTCCATAATAATAAGTATTGCTGTTGTTTTCTTGTTTGAGCACGTTTTCGAGTGAAGTAATGGTCATGGGTGACCGCCCGGCTTTGTCTTTCAGTAACAAACGCGCCGCGCCAATTGCGCCAAACAAATGCCCGTTGTCGTCATGTAAGAATTGAGACCCGGCCAGTTTCTCCAGATGCCTGACAACAGCGGTATTCTTCGATACACCGCCTGTCATCAGAATGGGGTAGCTCACTGCCATTTTATTGAAGGTGGTATTGGCAATATTTCTGGCCAGCCCTTTACAGAGACTGTCGCTTATGGCTGCCATCGAAAATCCCCTTTGTTGTGCATGAATAAGGTCAGTCTTGGCAAAAACGGCACAACGAGAAGCAATGTCTGGCGTAGCTTCTTTGTTCTCCAGGGCTTTTTGACAGAGTTCTTCCGCGCCGGAAAGGTTCAACCGGTCCGCTTGCTGATCCAGAAAACTACCCGTTCCGGCTGCGCAGGAGGAATTGGTTCTGGTAAACTGATAATTGCCATTGCTATCAAACTGAATAAACATAAACCGTTCGGCACCAATATGCAAAACCGAAGCGGCATCAGGCTGAAGGAATTTAGCTGCAGCAATAATAGCTATCTGACTGTTGTACAGATTAATGAAATCTGCATTGAATTCTGCAGAAGAAGAAACACCGGCAATACCACAGACAAGGCTTAGATCCAGGTGTTTTTGAACCTCCCTGAGGCTTTGTCGGATGTTGCCTTTATGGAAAGTGTAGACCGAGTCCAGCATCGTACCATCCAACCCCATTTGGACAATTGACAATGATAGCGAACCAATGTCAATACCAATTACATTGGCACTTTTTGGAATATTTTTCATAATCCAACCCCCCCTACCGCGAATGATAAATACAAAGCTAGATTACGATGAACAAAGTTGACAAACTATGACTTTTGTCAAGTATGGAAAGAGAGATGGAAATGTTTTTCAAACTTTGTTCAGCATGCGTGTGAAAAAGCAAGATTATAGGAAACAATGTAGCCGACTGGATTTAAACCAGTCAACACATAAAAACCGGTACTCCACTTTCTTGATAGTGGCTGGATGATGATTTTTCTTTGTTGAAGATAAAACCTTTTCACAAAGCTGCCATAAATTGTTATGGCTGCAAAAAACCAAAACCTGTGAAAAAATGCGGGATCTGGTTAGCTTCGCGAGTTGATTCCTTCGCCAAGACGGATTCCAGCAATTTGCAGATTACACAGATAATGAAGATTTATGTTATTAATACGATAAAAACCGATCTAATGAAAAAACATCCACTAGTGCCATTCCTGTTTTTACTGTTATCCGCAGCGTGTCAACCCGATCGGTCCCCGACTACCGGTGCTGCAGACTCTGTCCAAGTAGCTATTCAGCATTATCTGTCGCAATATTCTGCATATCCCATGGATTTCAATGCGTCAACATATTCCGAGAATGATAGGCTCATCCTACAAAAGTTGGTGGAAGCATCAGAATACCTTGACGAAATATACTGGTTGCAAACTTCTAAATATGGAATGCTCCTGCGCGACAGCCTGCAACAGCTGCACGAAAATCCGGCGGCCTCAGATCTCCTTACACTTGTAAAGCGAAATGGTGGCCCCTTTGAGTTATTGAACGGATACGTTCCCTTTATCGGCAACCAAACCTACTACGCAGGTGAGGAAATATATCCCCGTGGCATGACCGCTGCCATCTTCGATGCGTATGTTCAGACGCTCCCTCCTGCCGAACAGAAAAAATTTATGTCGCCTTACACCGTTATCCGCGAAGACGGACAGGGTGGCTACAAAGCTGTTTACTATCATGACGAGTATGCGCAATACATCACCCCGATTGTGCAGTTGCTGAATGAAGCAGCAGACCTGACAGACAATGCTTCCTTTGCCAAATTTCTCCACCTGAAAGCAGAAGCGCTTTCCACCGACGACTATTATGATGCAGATGTAGCCTGGATCGACATGAAGGACAGCAAATTCGATATCGTATTTGGACCCTTTGAAACATATTCAGATGGTGTGAAGGGAATAAAAGCGAAGTACGAGGCTTATGTTGAAATCGTAGATGAAAAAGCATCTGCCGATCTGGACAAATACACATCCTACCTGCAGGAGATGGAAAACAACCTACCTGTTCCTCCGGTCTACAAGTCGAATGCATCCGGGCTGACAGCCACGTTCGTGGTGGTCAACGACATCATCAGGAAAGGTGAAGGTGCTGTTGGCTATCAGGCTGTCGCAACCAACCTGCCCAACGATCCGGCTGTGCATGAGTCGAAAGGAACGAAAAAAACTTTTTGGAAGAACATGCTTACCGCACGCTTCAACGCCATCATTAAGCCGGTGAGCGAACAGCTAATCGACGAATCACAACTGCAATACCTATCGGATGAAGGATTTTTTCAGTTTGTGCTGATGCACGAAATCTGTCATGCCATCGGTCCGCGCACCGTTAAAGTGGGCCCCAATAAAGGCAAAGCTGTTAACGCAGCAATTGGCCCGAATTACAGTCCGTTGGAAGAAGCAAAGGCGGATGTATCCGGACTTCACTCACTTGCTTTCCTGATGAAGAAAGGTGTCGTGGACAAAGAAAAAGCCAAATCGTTTTATGTATCCTACCTGGGCAGCTTGTTTCGCTCTATCCGGTTTGGGTTAGATGAAGCACATGGAAAAGGAGCCGCTATGTCGCTAAGTTATTTGAAAGACCAGGGCGGTATTGTGTACAACGACAGCACCGGGCGGTGGTTGATTGATTTCGACAAATTTGAAAATTCCGTGAAGCAATTGACCTCAGACTTCATTATACTTGAAGGCGATGGAGATAACACAAAGGTTCAGGCATTCTTCGATCAGTGGACAAAAGAGACACCTGAGCTTGCCCGCGCTATCGAAGTTACAAGAATGCTGCCCATTGATGTGCTCCCTGTACGGTCTATTACCTGGCAGTAAGTTTCCAATACCAAATTTTATAGGACACTAAGATTCAACGTCGGCAACAAATCCACTGGTATGAAATACACTAAAAATCTAAAATCATTCAATAGCATTTTCGCGGCAATACTTTTAGTTC
>JAOUDZ010000208.1 GCA_029858965.1 Cyclobacteriaceae bacterium | reverse complement strand
GACGGTGACGTTTTTTTTTGACTCAATTCGGTGCGTTGAAGAATCGAAAACCAGCTACCTTGCCACTCAATTTACATTTACTGATTCGAATGAAGAAATGGATGTCGCTTACTTTTCGCTGCCCTCCGTTTTTCTGCACGCACAAACCTCCGCGAATCAACAAGCCTGGTTTGAGTACATGCTCAACTACCCCTTTGCCAACTCTTTCAACCTGGAGAATGCTTTCTCCTACAGCACGTTAATCGGCACTCCCAAGTGGCGCGCCTACGATTATTCCGCTACCCTGGAATGGTCGGTAACGAATCGCATTGATTTGATTGCACAGAATGTAATTTCATACACCAACCAGACAGAGAGTTATAGTACGCTTGAGATACGACCCATTGTAGGTTCGCGCTTTTACTTCACACCCAACAAAAGAATTCAGACCCGACTACTGGTACGGGCCGAGCAACGTAATTTCAAGAACCTGGAAACAAAAGAGTGGGACCAGGTATTCCGCCCTCGTGTGCGTGGCGAAGTAATCATTCCCATAAACAAAAAATCCTACTATGAGGATAAGCTGTGGTATGCCATAACCGATGTGGAATGGCTTTTTAAAGTAGATGATGTGGAAGAACGGTTTGCCAATCGTTTCCGCTGGCGGATTGGAGCCGGCTATCGGTTAAGTTATTCCCTTCGTTTTGAGTTTTTATACATGAGCCAACAATCAAAAAACACCCTCGAAGATAACTTTGAGACCAGTGATAATATTTTCCGGTTTCGGATCAAACAATACCTGCGAAAATCGAAACCTTCTACGGTAGGTGGTGTTGGGAATTAGAAATAGTTGACTTCGTTGGAGACGTTCATCATTCATTCTTATGACGCCTATAAATGGTTGACGCCACTGACAACCGCTGAGGTATTGGGCGCCTGCCTTACCTGGATTTCTTTACCGGATATTTTTTGAAAATCCTGACGGTGTAGTCGCGTATAATTTTCCTGACGTCATCCGTCATCTTGTACGTCTTGTTTGCCTGACCCGACCACACTAATTTCTTTGTTTGCGTATCATACATCGAATACTTCAGGGTTCCTTCCTCCATGGATGTAGCCTTGATCTTGCCTCCGGCAACGGGGGCTGATCCGCCAGCATAAAACCCGGGGCCACCCATTCCCACACCAATACTGAACGTAGGGCCTTGTGAATACTTTGTAATCTCCTGCGAACTGGTATAAAAAATAAATACTGCATCGGGATTTTCAGTTACCAGCGTGAGTCCGCGACTTTTCAATTCTTCGTTTGCGAAATCCATTACATCACCGTCATACAATTTATCGGATCGCTCACGATTCAATACACTGTCTCCGGGAGCCAGCCAGGCATACGTTTTGAATTTATTAAAATCGACTTTGGTGTCGAAGTCAACCTTGACCGACTGTGCTCTTGTGAATGTAAACGACAACACCCCAGCCATCACCAATAGCAGGGTAATCATACTTCTCGTAACAGAAAAAAATGAAATGGTATCGCGCTGACCAGCCATGTGCGTTTTGTTTATTTATGCAAAGTTATATAATGCCAGGCTAATAATAGGCGGTAATAAAGGTTGAAATTTATGATGAAGGTAAAATAACGTTCATTAACACTTTAACCAGGTCATTCATTATGAACATTCCGGATGGAATATTTTATTTTCGGAACATTTAAAAGAATTAATTTTCACATTACTTTCTGTGACATCCATCATAATTCTTTCTTGATTAATACTCAAGAAGTAATTGTCAATCGCTACTTTAGGTTGACTGCATATTCCCACCCTAATTTCATATCAATAGATAAGTTGTCAACTAACTATATTGCAGCCATGATCAGGGCATCTTGCATTTCTCTTTGTTACTTATTTTCACTACCCCTATTGGCCCAGCGAAACGAACAACTCTGGCTGGATTATCAGCTGGACTATCCCTTTGCCACCCAATATTTATTTGAAGTTACCTCCAGTTACCAAACATTGCTCTCGGAAGACAATAAATGGAGAAGCATTGGCGTAACACCCACCATTGAATATCTCGCTTTCAGAAGGTTTGACTTCCTGGCTAACCTGCCCATGATATACACATTACAAGTTTCCGGGTCCAGTTCTGCTGAAATAGATCCTTCTGTGGGTGTACGATTTCACATCACGCAAGGCAAACGCATTAATACCCGGTTGATTTATAAACTAGAAGAGCGGATCTTTCGTACGGTGGAGACTAGAGATTGGCAGACCAGCACCCGGTCACGGATCAAAGCGGAGGCCACCATCAGTATAAACAAATCTAATTTGTTCTACGATAAACTCTGGTATGCCATTGTGGACTACGAAGAATTTATCGTATTTGATCGGCAACTGGACGAGCGATACGCTAATCGCAGGCGTGCTCGTATGGGACTCGGCTATCGCCTGGATTATAAAAACAGGTTTGAACTGCTGTATGCAAAACAATCATCACGCAATGAAATTGATGGGGATTATATCAGCAACGACAATGTGATTCAGCTGAAATACAAAATGTTCCTGAACCCTGCTAAACCTGTAACTCCTGATCAATAATAATGACCTTCATCAAATTTCCCTGATTATTTGAATCGCATTTTCGGACCTGATAACATATTACAGGTATGGACAAGGTTACTAGGGGATAGCTTTCCAATTGAATCTACAACTTTGAACTGCCCGTACTCAATTCAGATATCAACCATAAATGGAAAGGGTGGATTGACACCCATCTTCCTTCACCGCAAGATATTTGTAACTGGAATGAAGCAGAGGCAGTACACGAGAACGACTATCGGGTTGCTGCACATTCTGTTACGATACTGGTATTTGGTGTTTAATAATTACCACTACTTTGAGAAAAGGTGTAACTTGTTTTGATATTATAAAAAATTATCCGTTGACTTATTATAAAACATCATGATCGACAAGAAAACAAAAAACAACCTGGAAGACCTTAGTAAGCTTAGTAAAAAGGAATTGATCAAGCGGGCAAAAAAGTTTTCGAAGCGGTACTGTGTGGGTGACGGAAAAAAATTCAAACTGAAAGATTATAAGACCAAACCACACCTGGATCTTGGCCCCGAAGACAAACCGCTGAACAAGCAAGCCTTGCAATTAGGTGTACAGGCGTTGGCAACCCTGCAGGATATTCTTTATGCACAGGACAAATGGTCGCTTTTAGTGATTTTTCAGGCCATGGATGCAGCGGGCAAAGACGGAGCCATCAAACATGTTA
>JAOUDZ010000027.1 GCA_029858965.1 Cyclobacteriaceae bacterium | reverse complement strand
GATATCCCAATCGCTCAGCGGTTTTGTAAACAGCAATTCCATTGTCCCTGATTTCTTCTCCTCGGCAAAACTCCGCATCGTAATGGCTGGCACCAAAAAGATAAATACATATGGACCTAATGAAAATAGCGTATCCATATCTGCATAGCCGTATTCCATTACGGAAGTATCCGGAAATACCCACATCAACAAACCCATTCCCAGCAAAAAGACACCAATCACTACATAGGCAATGAGTGAATTAAGAAAACTGCTGAATTCTTTGGAAAGTACGTGTAGCATACCGATTGGAACCGTTCGCAAAATAGATTAAATTTCTTGCCCTGAGACCGCCGTTGAAGTGGTCAATTCTCGGAAAATATTTTCCAATGAATTTTCTTCCTGTTTCAGTCCGATCAGGGACAGTTTATTATCCGCCGCAAAGCGAAAGAGCTCAGGGCGCAAATCAGCACCATCAATTGCCAGGACCTTAAATTTGAATCCTTCTACAAGATACACATCAGATACGCCGGGCAATAGCTTTAATTGGTCAATCGTAACACTCCCCTCAAACTCCACAACAATGGCAAGGGTGTTTGACTGCTGCCGTAAAAGACTATCCAGGTTATCGTCAGCAACAATCTCACCATTGTTGATTACCACAACGCGCTTGCACAGCGCCTGTACTTCCTGCATAATATGTGTTGAGAAAATAACCGTCTTGCTATGACTCACTGCTTTGATCAGTTTCCGGATTTCGACCAATTGATTTGGATCAAGTCCCGAAGTAGGTTCGTCAAGAATAAGCACAGCAGGATCATGGATAAGGGCCTGCGCCAGCCCTACCCGCTGACGATAGCCCTTCGAAAGCGCTTCAATCTGCTTGTTTTGTTCAAGACCGAGTCCACAAAGTTCTACTATCTCTCCAACGCGTTTCCTGAGCCGCTGTCCACTCAAGCCATACAGCCCGCCAATAAAAGATAGGTATTCATGTACATACAAGTCGAGATAGAGTGGATTATGCTCTGGCAGGTAGCCAGTAATCTGCTTGACCTTCATGGGCTGTTCCACCACATCAAAACCGCAAACAGCTACCTGACCCGCTGTTGGCGGCAAATAACAGGTAGCAATCTTCATGGTAGTTGATTTGCCCGCACCATTTGGCCCCAAAAAACCTACAATTTCACCTTCATTAACCTTAAATGAGATATCGCTTAAGGCTTTCTGCTGGCCATATATTTTTGTAAGGTTCCTTATTTCAAGCGACATATTGGTCTGGATGTTGTGCAGATCAAAGTTCAAGTTTATAGCTTTGTAGCTTCAAACGCGAAAATTTGCGGTCTAAAGTTTGAACAAAATAGCCAGCGCGTGTTACTAACGAATAGACAGGCCTATTAATTGTCAGTAAAATAACAAGCAGTAATTCGAACCTGAAATTAAAAATTATGCGTATTTCCGTCTTTGTATTCAGTTTATTGATTTCCACCGGCTGCTTTGCCCAGCAGGGGTACAATATCAAATTTCGAATTACAGGCCTGAAAGATACTACGATATACCTGGGTAACTATTACGGGGAAAGTACTTATCTGAAAGATACTGCCAGGGTGAACAGCAATGGTGAATTTGTTTTCAATGGCAGTAAATCACTTGCGTACCAGGGCGTTTATTTTCTAGTACTGGACAAAACCAAAATATTCGAAATGGTCGTTGGTGCAAACCAGCAATTCAGCATGTCTACCTCCACGGCAGATTACGTAAGAAACATGCAGGTAACTGGTGATATAGACAACAAACTCTTTTTTGAAAACATGATTTTCAACATGGAGCGCCATCAGGAAGCCCAACCCCTGCTCACAATAATTCAGGACAGCACGTTGGTAGAGGAAAATAAGAAGACCGCGCGTGAAGCTTTCGCTAAAATTAATGACAAGGTAATAGCATACCAATCTGAAATTATTGCCAGCTATCCGTCTACTATTACCGCAAAGCTTCTTAAAGCCAGTCAGGTAATTCAAATTCCCGAACCCCCAAGAAAATCAGATGGTACCATCGACTCGACTTTTCAACTCCGTTGGTATCGAAATCACTTCTTTGATAATTTCAACCTGTCAGATCCTGCACTCATTTGCATGCCCAGGCCCATGTACAGTGAAAAGATAACAGAATACCTGGATAAGCTATATTCCCCTCACCCTGATTCAATCACCAAAGCAGTTGATATAATCATCGCAAAGGCAAAAGAGAATCAGGAAACCTATAAGTACGCTACCTGGATTTGCCTGCTGAAATATCAGCAGCCGGAAATTATGGGGCTGGATGAAGTCTACGTAAACATTTATGACAAGTACTTTGCCACCGGCGAAATGAATTTTTGGGTGAATGATAAATTGTTGAAAAACCTGAAGGATCATGCCGACCGTCTTCGTAAAAGCCTGGTTGGCAAACAGGCACCTAACCTAATTATGCAGGACGCCAACTTTAAACCGCGTTCTATGTATGATATCAAAAACAAGTACACAGTGCTTTTTATTTTCGATCCTGATTGTAGCCACTGCAAAGTGGAAACACCTAAGCTTGTTGCGCTCTACAACAAGAAAAAATATGACCTCGAAGTGTACGCTGTGAGCGCAGACACCTCTATGGCGAAAATGCGCGATTACATTAAAGACATGAACATGAAGTGGATCACGGTGAACGGTCCCAGAACTTATGTCGGTCCCTACCAGGACCTTTATGATGCCATGACAACGCCGTCCCTTTACGTCCTGGACGAGAAGAAAAAGATCATTGCCAAGAAAGTGCCGGCAGAAAAGCTGGACGAGTTCTTAACACAGTACGAGAAATACCAACAAATAAAAGCGCAAGCTAGACCTCCCTCCAAGTTATAATCGCACACCCGGGTTTAAAATCGTACACTCCACAATACCTGCACCAAGGGGAAAGGGCTATTACAGTATCCAAAGGGCCTGTTGTAACATTTTATCAATTTTTTCAGTCTTATATGCAACTATTCTCCCGATAGCGAGTATCTAATGGAGAGAAGCACAGAACTTAACATCTTTAATTATGGACTTTCTTGATAAAATTCTCGGCAAAAAGAAAAAACCATCGCTCAAAGCGAAGTGTCCGATTACCAAAGAACCAATTGATGAAGGTTTTGGATTCATGCTGACCACCTCGCAAGTGATAGCTTCAAAGCAATATTGGGATATGGTCATGACGGAGCCTGAAACGATGTCGTATACGGTAATGCATTTTAAAAAAGAGCCAAGTGGAACGCAGATGCGAAGCTTGATCTTTGAAAAATACAGTAGTATTGAGAAACCATGGATGATTTCTGATTCATGCATCAATTTATTTGATTCAATTGACAAAAAATCAGCCCGGGAAAATGCTAAAAAATGGTGGGCCAACGAAGGTAATTTTGACCCTGAAAATTCAGGTAAGGCACTGGATGCTTTAGACCCGCAGACCTACAAAAGCTGGAAGGAGTATGCCGTTTTGGAGGCAGGTAGATCCAGAGTTGTATTACATTAGATTTTTATTGCATTTAGGTGAGGTTACAAAAGGCTGCTTTTTACAGGCGGCCTTTTGGTTTTTATATTCACACCCCCTTATTAATTAGCTGGCAGTCTACTGTCTTCTCAATCCAGTATCCGGCGCAAAAAGGCCCACATTATATCCAGATGTTTCCCGGAGTAGAAAATTTCACCACCATGAAAACCACCGTGAACGACATCAAAAGACACATCCAGATTCAACTCACTGTACTTTCCTTCAAGCTCATGAGCCTGATTTATAGGCATCTGGGGATCCTGATCGCCGTGAATAAGCAGCAGTGGAGGATCGTTTAGGTCAACATGAGTAACGGGACTGGCTAATTCCGCAAGTTCGACAGCGTTTTCCGGAAGTGTGCCCAGAAACAATTCAAGGGCAGGCTTGCGAACACTTAATCCATGCGGCGTGGATTGATTAAGTATTGTTAAAAGGTTCGAAGCACCATAGAAATCAACAATACCCTGGACGCTAGAAGACTGATCTATATGGTCACCAATGTCACCTTCCAACTTTGCATTGCCATTTGTTACGCCAACCAGGGCCGCCAGGTGGCCGCCTGACGAGGCCCCTCCAATCACAATCCGATCGCCCTGGCAACCATATTCCTGCGCCTTCGCACGAAGAAAGCGGATGGCCGCTTTTATATCATGAACTGCCGCGGGGAAAGGTGCCTCTGTGGATTGGCGAAAATCCAGGCTCGCTACAGCAAAACCGTTTCCTATAAATGCTGGCGGGACGCTCTCTTTGGTCCCGGACCTCCAGGCGCCACCGTGTACCCACACCAGAAGTGGTGGTATAGAAGGACTAGCCGGTATGAAAATATCCATCACCAGATTTTTGCCGCCTACCCTCGCATAAACAATATCTTTGTATTCCCGGGCTACTTGTGACTGGCCCAAAGAAGGGATGGATGTACCCATTGCGACAAGCACTATTACCCACCTGATCGTATTCAAATTACTTGATATCTTTTTCCTTAGATCTTTATTCATGCATTTATCTTTGCCGCTTCAAAGTCATGATTACTTCACGCCAGCACAATCGGAAAAAACCCCGCTTTGGTTGTCCTGACGCAGACGCTGAAGGCCTTAGGTCCAATATGAGATGACACATTCTCTATTGGCCCCGAATTCAATTATTCCTATCGATGGTAAATTGAACAAGATCTATGAGCGACCGTTTGTAGACTGAATCGGAAAAGTCCTTCAAAATAAGCAAAGCATCCTGATGAAACTTGTTCATGACCTCATTGGCATACCCAATACCTCCTGACTTCTTTACAAATTCTATTACCTCTTTAACCTTTTTTGGCTTTCCGCTTTCATTTTTCACTATCCTAATGATCCTTTTCTTCTCAAGCCAGCCAGCACTGGACAGCGCGTAAATGAGCGGCAGCGTCATTTTCTTCTCTTTAATGTCAATTCCTAAAGGCTTGCCAATTTCCTGCTCACCATAATCAAACAAGTCGTCTTTGATCTGAAAAGCCATTCCAATCTTTTCACCAAACTGCTGCATTTTCTTGATTATGTCTTCGCCAGCCCCTGACGAGCAGGCACCAACCGAACAGCAAGATGCAATCAGTGATGCAGTTTTCTTGCGGATGATTTCATAATAAACGTCCTCAGTGATATCAAGCTTTCGGGACTTTTCAATCTGTAATAATTCCCCTTCACTCATTTCGCGGACTGCATTGGTAACAATGCTCAACAAGTCAAAATCCTTGTTTTCCACGGAAAGCATCAATCCACGCGAGAGGAGAAAATCCCCGACCAATACCGCTATCTTATTTTTCCAAAGCGCATTAACGGAAAAGAATCCTCTGCGATAGTTTGCTTCGTCAACAACATCATCGTGGACCAGGGTGGCTGTATGAAGCAATTCAATGAGCGAGGCACCCCTGAAAGTCGATTCATTTATTTTACCACATAATCCGGCGCTGAGAAAAACAAACATGGGGCGCATCTGCTTGCCCTTGCGTTTCACGATATACCCCATGATTTTATCGAGCAATAAAACCCTGGTTTGCATAGATGCCCTGAATTTCTGCTCAAATTCTGCCATCTCGGTAGCAATGGGGGCTTTAATATCTTCCAGGAATAAGGGCATACGGGGCAATAATACGCATTGATTTCTAAACTGTTGAAAAGTTTGCCTGATTTAGTGTACCAAGTTGTGGGCGAACGAAATTAGGCAATCGTTCTTCCAAAACTTGACTTGAAATAGGGCCAATGAAGCATATGGCTCCTTGCAGAATGAAGAGCCATTTCACATCACATATTTATTTTTTAGCAAATTGACTATCTTTTGAAGCAATTGCCAAGCCGCACCGGACTATTATGAGCAAACGAAGAACACCCCCTTACATCACTCCCATCGAGCCCAATGTCATACTCGAACTCATCTCGTACAACAGGGAAAAATACAATAAGGTCGTAAGCCTTAATCCGGATGAACTAATTGCACAACTGCAACCGGACCATGTAAACTGGATCAACCTTGATGGCCTTACCAATCAGGATATTATTGACAAGGTCCAGGCACACTTTAATCTCCATGCGTTGTTGGTGGAAGACGTCCTGGCGGATCAGCGGCCCAAAGCAGAAGAGTATGACAACTATCTTTTCTTTACCCTCAAGATGCTTTACCGTATTGATGGTATGCAAATAGACTACGAGCAAATAAGTTTCGTACTGGGTAGGAACTTTCTGATCTCTTTTCAGGAAAAGGAAGGCGATTTGTTCGATGGTTTTCGGGACAGGATATCGCTTGACCTGGGAAAGGTTCGAAAGAAGCAAGGGGATTATCTGCTGTATCGGCTCATCGATATAATCGTTGACAACTATTACAATGTCCTGGACAGAATCGGAGATCTTATAGAGGAGATGGAGGATGATGTTTATGAAAATCCATCGAACAAGATTTTTAATAACATTCAACTATTAAAAAAGGAACTAATATATCTCCGCAAAGCATTGTACCCGTTGCGCGAAGCACTAAGCAAACTTGTCAAGGGCGAGTCTGAATTTATTTCGGATGAAAATCTCCGGTATTACGCCGATATATATGACCATGTTGCTCACCTCATCGACTCATTGGATACGTATAAAGATCTTACCTCCAGCCTGCTGGATATTCATATCAATGCGATGAATACCAAGCTCAACGAAGTGATAAAAGTCCTGACCATCATTTCTACGATCTTCATTCCTTTAACATTTATCGTTGGTGTTTACGGTATGAACTTTCGCCACATGCCGGAACTGGATTGGCATTTCGGCTACTATGCTGTTTGGGGGGTGATTTTTTCGATCTTCATGTTAATGCTGATATTCTTTAAGAAAAAGAAATGGTTTTAGGCATCCCAAGAAGCAAGTAATAGTTCATTTTCTATCATGCCGCACTTATTTCATCTTCCAACCTGGCTTCAACCAGTTCCGGTAAGGTTTTATTCAACTTAAGTATCTTAAACTTATAATTAAACAAGCTGAACGAATCTCCTTCCTTCATGGAGGGTTTGTGATAGGTTAGCATTCCGGATAATGTTTCATATTCTTCTGACGCAGGAAAAGGTACTCTAACGAATTTGTTAATGTCATGAATTGACGATTGGGCAACGATTTGATATAGTTGCTTATCCAGTACGGTAACTATTTGTTGCTCATGATCATGCTCATCCTGTATCTCTCCCACAAGTTCCTCCAGGATATCTTCCAGCGTAACAATACCTATCGTGCCGCCAAATTCACTGACGACTATAGCCATCTGTGTTTTTCTGCGCTGAAATTCCCGCAACAACACATCGATGGGTTTTGATTCCGGAATAAAGTGAGCTTGCCGCATGATATCTTTTAGACCTTTACCGGTCTTTTGAACATAGGCAGCGATGATATCTTTTGCATGCACGATTCCAATGATTTCATCGAGTGAGTTTTCAAAAACGGGATAGCGTGAGTAGCCTTCCTTAAGCACTGCATCCATGGTCTCAGGAATTGATAAGTCAGCACGCAGGCCAGTGATCTTCACACGCGGTACCATAACTTGTCGGACAATTCGATCATCAAAATCGAATACGTTTTGGATGAGTTCGCGCTCGTTTGGCTCGATGGCCCCACCCTCTTCACTTTCAGCAATAATTAATTTCAATTCATCCTCAGAATGTATTTCCTGTTCGCTAATGGGTTTTACACCAAAAAGTCTCAGGATTACATTCGCAAATCCGTTCAGGAGCCATATGAAAGGCCTGAACACATGATAAAAAATCCGTAAAGGGATTGAAATTTTAAGCGCCGTAGAAGTTGGGTATCGGATGGCCAACGACTTTGGAGCCAATTCTCCAAAAACAATGTGCAATACGGTCAGCACGGCGAATGCTACCGGCAAAGCGATGCTGTGCGCTATTGTTTCACTGATCGGCAGCCCGAGACTGTGCACAACCATCAAAATGATGTTCGACATCACATCTTCGCCAACCCACCCCAGACCCAAACTTGCTAACGTAATGCCCAGTTGCGTTGCTGCCAGGTATCCGTCCAGATTGTTGATAATTTTTTGCGCTGCCGTTTTGGAGAAATTTCCCTTTTCCAGCGCAATTTGAGAAGACCTCACCTTGACAATCGCAAACTCCGCAGCTACAAAGAAACCATTAAGTAGAACCAGGAGTAATGTTATGATAACGTCGACCGTCATAAAAGATATGAAACACAAAAGTAATAAGAAATCCGAGGCCTGCCCGGCATTATTTAATCAGACTGTTTTCTGCGTCATGAAAACATTGATATCTTTCGTGGAAATACCAACCTGAATCTATGATTTTAGCACTCTTCTTGCTTTTAGTGGGGTTTGCAGTACTTATCAAAGGGGCCGATTTTCTTGTCAGCGGAGCGTCATCCTTTGCCAAGAAGTTTAACATTTCCAATTTGGCGATTGGATTAACGGTGGTAGCTATTGGTACATCAACACCTGAATTGGTCGTTAGCACATACGCTGCATTGGAGGGAAAAAACGACGTTTCTTTTGGCAATATCATAGGCAGTAATAACCTCAATCTTTTACTCATTCTGGGCGTCTCAGGCTTGATTTTCCCGCTTGTGGTGCAGCGCAAAACGGTAAAGTACGAGGTGCCCCTTTCGCTGATGGCTGCGCTGGTCCTTTATGTGCTTGTGAATGACCGCATTGTCTGGAACAATGCGGTGAATATTTTGTCGCGGCGGGATGCGTTAATCCTCCTGTTTTTCTTTGCCCTTTTTATGCTGTACATATATCGCTCAATGCAGACTGTAAGCGACTACGACGAAACACCCATTAAGATTTATGCCACCCCAATCGCGACCGGGATGATTCTCCTTGGATTAGCAATGCTTATTGGAGGGGGGACCTTAGTGGTAGATAATGCCGTATCCATTGCAGAACACTATGGCTTGTCCCAAAGGCTCATCGGCCTCACCATCATTGCCACGGGGACATCGCTTCCTGAACTGGCAACATGCTCTGTCGCCGCCTACCGGAAAAACACGGATCTCGTCCTCGGAAATGTAATTGGCTCCAACCTGTTTAACATATTATTTATTCTCGCCGTTGCTGGTGTGATAAGGCCTATACAATACAATGATGTGATGAATTTTGATATTGAAGTGCTGGGTGCCTCTACGATATTGTTAATGATCTTCATGTTCACGATAAACCGGCATAAACTCGATCGATGGGAGGCATTCCTGCTGCTCGCATGCTATATTGCGTATGCAACTATATTGATAATAAGGGACAGCATATCCTAAAAACAAAGAACCTCCGTGTGTTAAGCGGAGGTCCCCTTCAATATTGCCGAATCATAATTTACTTTCAAGGGCAGTAATTCTTTCCTGTGCTTCTGTTTTGCCCAGTGACAACGCTTTCTTGTAAAGCTCAACCGCCTCACGAAGGGTTTCCTTCTTCTTGCGCGGCGCAAGTTTTGTGCGCGCTGCGGCTTCCTCAACGGCCTGGCCACGCGCATAGTAGGCATCGGCTTCGCTCATTTTACTTTGAATCATAATTTCCTGGACACGGGCTTCAATGAGGGCGAGCTCCTGGGTTTTGGTTTCAATTTCGATTGATTTGTCAGTGAGTTCAGCCTCCTGCATACCTACCGTGGTAATCAGGTTTTGATTTTCATTCCGATACCTATCCACCTGCTCCTGCAGTGCTGCAATTTCCTGTGTCTTTGTTTCAAGATCTGCCTTTAGTTTTTTGATCGTTTTTGAAAACGCATTTGCATTCGCCTTGGAAGTCTTCAATGTCTTTTCAAGATCATCAATTTTAGTCTGGGTTTCTTTAACGTAAGCGTTAATATCCTGCATGCGTGATTTGTAGTCACTGTACGTAGTTCCTTCCACCATATTAACCCTGAGGAGCTGGCGGCTGGCATCAATAGAATCCATCATGGCGCCAACTTCCGTTAACGTTTGCGCCATAGCCTGGCTCGTTTCGAGTTCCACGCGCAAGGAATCAACCTGCGACTGCAGCATTTCTTTCTCTTTTGTACCGCAACCTGCGATAATGGCCGCCATAGGTATTACAAATACAAGTTTTCTTAACATAGGAAGTGGATTTAGGGGTTATCAAACAAAAATACAGTTGATTTTGATGTTAATGGGTTCGCAATGCCAAATTTTTTTCATTCTCCGCTAAGTTGCTGATAGTAAAGCTGATTTGAACATTCTCAACATTAACCTATTTTCTTTTTGCGATTATGCAAAGGGAATTAACTTTACCCGCGAATAGAAAGATCGCCACACTCACTTCATGCCCAAATTAATTTCCACGCGAACGCGTATTGCTGACCTGGGCAAGCCCCGTATTATCATTATCGGTGGGGGTTTTGGGGGTCTCGAGGTCGCTAAGCGCCTGCGGAATGCCAAAGTGCAAACCGTTTTGTTTGATAAATACAACCATCATTGTTTTCAGCCACTGCTCTACCAGGTTGCCACTTCCGGCCTTGAATCCGGTTCCATTGTATTTCCCTTTCGCAAACGGTTCAATGATAATGACAACTTTTTCTTCCGGTTGGGAGAAGTCACAAAAATTAACCCAAGTGAAAATTACATTGAAACCTCAATTGGTGGAGTGCGGTACGACTACCTCGTTGTCGCAAATGGCGCGACTACAAACTTCTACGGCCTGCAGGATGTTGAGGCCAATGCCCTGCAGATGAAGAGTATTATCGACTCGATTAAGCTCAGGAATATCATCATCAGGAATTTTGAAACTGCTTTACTATCCGATGATTACGAATTGGTAAATAGTCTCATGGACTTCGTCGTGGTAGGCGGGGGGCCAACCGGCGTAGAACTCGCCGGCGCATTGGCCGAATTAAAACTGAACGTTTTCCCAAAGGATTATAAAGAATTGGAACTGGACCAAATGGATATTCACCTCATTGAGGCAGGTCCCCGATTGCTTAATGGTATGTCTGAAAAAGCATCGTCCAAAGCTCTGGAGTACCTGGAAAAAATGAGTGTGAAAGTTCATCTGAATTGTGCTGTCAAATCGTACGATGGCTACACCATTGCCCTTAGCACGGGTGATACATTAATATCACGTACTGTTATCTGGGCCGCAGGTGTGAAAGGGCAACCCATCGCTGGCCTGCGTACTGATTCCCTGGGTCGTGGCGGTAGAATTAAAGTTGACCAGTCTAACCGCGTTAAGGGCTATGAAAATATCTTTGCCATCGGCGATGCAGCCATCATGGAAGGCGATACCAATTTTCCAGGAGGCCATCCGCAGATGGCACCCCCGGCCATGCAGCAAGGTCGGCTCGTCGCGGATAACATACTGAGGATAATCAACAAAAAGCAGATTAAACCTTTTCATTACAAACACAATGGCGCTATGGCCACAGTTGGCAGAAACCGCGCGGTAGTAGACATGAAGTCATTCAAGACACAAGGCTTCTTCGCCTGGTTTATATGGATGTTTGTCCATTTAATTTCTATTATTGGTTTCAAAAATAAATTCTTCGTCTTATTTAGCTGGCTGTGGAGTTACTTTTCATACGATAAGAGTAATAGATTAATCATTGCACGGCCCAAAGACGGTGTTCAATAAATGGCAACAACTGACGACAAAAGTCTAAATAAATTATCCGGCGCCGGGGTACTGATTTCAATGGGAATCATTTACGGCGATATCGGGACATCACCTATTTATACCTTCAGATTTATTGTCGGTCCTCATGCCATCACAGAAGACTTGATATTCGGGGGATTGTCTTGTGTGTTCTGGACGCTGACGCTCATCACCACAATCAAATACGTGTACCTGGCCCTCAACGCAAACAACAGGGGTGAGGGCGGAATATTTGCCCTCTATGCACTGGTCAGAAGATACAAAGCAGGTTGGGTTATTTTTCCCGCCATCATCGGGTGCGCTACGCTGATATCCGACGGATTTATTACGCCTGCTATCAGCGTTACTTCGGCCATTGAAGGATTGCGCGCACTGAATCCATCTATCACAACAAGCACCATCATCTCAATCGTGATCGTGATACTGGTTGCCTTATTTGTTTTTCAACAGTTTGGTAGTGGTGTAGTTGGCAGAACTTTCGGCCCTGTAATGCTGGTCTGGTTCAGCTTCATTGCGATTATAGGACTTACCAAACTGGTACAAAATCTCGAAGTGCTCAAAGCCATTAATCCGGTATACGCGTTTGATCTGCTGGTCAAGTATCCGGGAGGTTTTTGGATATTGGGGGCAGTCTTTTTGTGTACAACAGGAGCTGAAGCTATGTATTCTGATCTTGGCCACTGTGGCAAAGAAAACATCAGGGTAGGCTGGGGATTTGTCAAGGTTGCATTGTTGTTAAGCTATTTTGGTCAGGGTGCCTGGTTATTGCAGCATCAAGGGGAAACGCTTGGCGGCTTAATCCCCTTCTACGAAATCATTCCTGAAAGCTTTCTGATTTTTGGCATTATTCTCGCCACCTTGGCAACAATCATTGCCAGCCAGGCTTTGATTTCAGGAACCTTTACATTGGTGAATGAGGCCATGAAACTCAAATTATGGCCCGCAACACGGGTGCGCTATCCCAGTCAGTTGAAAGGGCAGATCTACATTCCTGCAATAAACTGGATATTGATGCTGGGATGTATTTTGGTGGTATTTATATTTCAGGAGTCAACGCGCATGGAAGGGGCTTACGGACTGGCCATCACATTCGACATGATGATGACGTCGTCGCTACTGGTGTTCTACTTCGCGGTCTCCCGTAAATCAACCATCAGAGCCCTGGGCATGGGTCTACTGTTTTTTTCTATCGAGGGTTCTTTCTTGATTTCCAACCTAAGCAAATTCGTACACGGAGGCTGGTTCAGTTTTACGATAGCCTCTTTGTTCTTCCTGATGATGTTTATCCTACTCAGGGCTAGAAAATTGCGCGATTTGCATACTGAATTTGTTGACTTAAAGCACTACGTCGGGATGATTCAGGATCTTCAGGCCGACACAACGGTACCCAAGGAATCAACAAATCTGGTGTACCTCGCTGTAGCCGACAGCAAACGTTACATCGATTCCAACATCATCTATTCTATTTTTAAGAAACGACCGAAGCGGGCCGACGTGTATTGGTTTCTGCATGTTGACACCGTGGATACACCGTACACCAGCAAGTATTCAGTGGACACCATTATCCCAAAGAAATGCTTTTTTGTACGCATGCGTCTGGGCTTTAAGACCGATCATCGCGTTAATTTGCTCTTCAATAAAATTATCCATGAAATGGCAGATTCGGGCGAGATTGACCTGGTCAGCCCATATCCTTCCCTACACAAATACAGTATGATGGGGGATTTTAAATATGTAATTATCCATTCTTGGGCATCCTCTGATAGTGATGTAACTACCTTTGACAGGGTAATTATTCAGGGGTACCGGATTCTGAAAAACCACAGCCTTTCCACAGAGGAGCTCTACGGCATCGAAGCGGCCAACCTTGAGATAGAAAAGGTTCCTATACAGGTGGGGCCGATGGCAAAAGTCAAGATCAAACGCGAGCGGGAGGATTAGCCTTCGGAAATTTCGGCAGTTAGTACCGCCTTATGCGCAGTACCTGTTCTGCGCCTACTATAATAGGCCCCTTTCCCCATGATTCTATCCCTGACAGTTGTCTACAATTGAGACCAAGGTTACTGTTGGTGCAAACGTGCGGTATCGAAAAAAAAAATATTGACAATGGCACTTAATTGAAATAAAACATTTTTTTACCTTTATGCTTATGTTACAGTTACCTATCAATTCATCAACCAAACCAAGCTTCATGTAAGGAAACTCAGAATACCAAGTCCTCCGATTAGCACCAGGTGGCCAATTGGATATCCGCTTAAGCGGAAAAAACAAACATTATTCATTAAACCAACTACTTATGAAACAACGATACCAAGTATTAGGCTTGTTATTGTTTCTTGCACTCGGAAGTTTTCAGGCTTTTGCGCAAAGAACAATAACGGGTACTATTTCTGACACCGGCGGACTTCCCATGCCGGGAGTCAACGTGATTGTGAAGGGAACGTCTTCCGGTACTACATCAGATGCCAACGGCAGGTACTCCATTGACGTGCCTGCAGACGCGACAACCCTTGTCTTTTCATTTATCGGCTATTCTACCTATGAAGTTGAGATAGGCTCGCGGACTACGATAGATCGTACAATGCAGGAAGATGTGCAACAATTGAGCGAAGTAGTCGTGACAGCGTTGGGCGTTGAGCGCAGTACGCGGGCGCTGCAGTCCTCTGTTACAACTGTTAGCGGCGACAATTTTACACAAGCACGCGAAAACAGCCTTGGAAATGCCCTTGCTGGTAGAGTTGCGGGTGTAAACGTTTCTAAGGTGTCTTCTGGACCCGCAGGTTCGTCTCGCGTAGTAATACGTGGTGCCAAGTCGCTTGGTGGAACGTTGAATCAGCCACTGTACGTTGTGGATGGCGTACCGATGACCAATAACAACTTTGGACAGTCTGGCGTATGGGGTGGTGCTGACCAGGGAGACGGTATGAACAGTATAAACCCTGACGACATCGAAACCATGACGGTACTGAAAGGTGCATCTTCAGCGGCCCTATATGGATCACGCGCAGCCAACGGGGTTATCTTAATCACCACAAAAAAAGGGACAAACAGAAAAGGCATTGGTATTGAATTCAACTCTAATCTTGTGTTTGAATCCGTAAATAACCTTACTGATTTTCAAAAATCTTACGGCTCCGGCGGTATGGTGGGATCAACACTACAAAACAGGGTTGCGACAAAAGCAACGTCTGCTGCAGATATAGACAATGCATGGAATTCAGGATGGTATACCCAAGGCTGGGGTCCAAAATTCGATGGCTCCAGTGTAGTACAATGGGATGGTAAGACAAGAAAGTACGAATACTCAGGTGACAATTGGGACCGGTATTATCAGACCGGGTCTGCTTGGACAAATAGCATTGCCCTGACCGGTGGAAATGAGAAGCAAAACTTCAGATTTTCTGTGGCCGACTTACGGAGCGATGGCGTGATTCCAAACTCAGGATATGACCGACTTAACCTTGCACTTTCTGCCAACTCTAAGTTTGGCGAGAAACTGACACTGGTAACCAGTGTTTTGTATTCAAGTGAAAAGGCCAAGAACAGACCCAACGTATCTGACTCACCTGGAAACGGAATACAATCCATTTACACTTATCCAGGGGATGTTAATGTTAATGACTTAAGAGGTGACCCGAATAAGTTGGGCGCGGTACCAAGTCTTGCAGATCAGGCTGCTTCCGGCATTAGTATTCATGATGGCAAAGCACCTGGTGAAGAATACCAGCTGTCATCCAACCTCTGGGGTCAAAATCCTTGGTGGTCAGCGTATCAATTCCAGAATTCAGATACCCGCGACAGGATTATTGCCACAGGAGCGCTTCGTTACGACATTACAGATTTCTTATATATATCAGGGAAAATTGGTCAGGATTGGTCAACGTCCCGGTACACGCGCCTCACGCCACAAGGAACAGGCTATCAGCGCGGGGGATCCATGTCGGAAGGTGAAAGACGGGTCAGGGAAGTAAACTTGGAATACATGATCGGCTTTGACAAGGCCTTTGGAAAGTTCAATGTCAATGCTTTCTTCGGTGGAAACAGAATGCGTAATTCAAGTGAAACTATTGCCGCCAACGGAAATGGTTTCAATGTTCCGTTTTTCGCGGCCATCAACAATGCGCAGCAGCGTAATTTTGGTTACGGATTCTCTGAATATGGCATCAATTCGATTTTTGCTTCAGCTGAAGTCTCATACAATAATTACCTTTTCTTAACGGCCACCTGGCGGAGAGACTGGTTTTCAGTACTTAATCCTTCGATCAACAATATTGACTATCCTTCTATTGGCGCTGCTTTTGCATTTACCGATGCCCTCAGCGGCCTCCCATCTTGGTTGAGCTTTGGAAAGGTTCGCGCATCGTGGGCACAGGTTGGTAATGCCAATTCCGTGGGTGCATATGCTACGAACCCGACCTTTTCACTTGGAAATCCTCACCTGAGCCGGCCATTGGCAACCTATTCTTCTGCTGGTGGCAACAATGGAACCCTGCCTAATCCGGGCTTGATTCCATACACGTCCACTGAAATTGAGTTCGGCTTGGATGTTCGCTTGTTTCAAAACAGGGTAGGTCTTGATATAGCGTACTATAGCCAAAAAACAACAGACGATATATTGGCGGCCGGTATTTCTCGCGCATCGGGCTTTGGATTTACTTCCGTTAACGTGGGGGAAATTACAAACAAAGGGATTGAGTTCTTGCTGACAGGTACCCCGGTGAAGGGTGACTTGACGTGGAATGTGTCGCTTAACTTTGCGAAGAATAATAACAAAGTGGAATCGCTTATTGAAGGACAGGATCGTTTGTTTGTGGAAGAACCCAGAACCAGGACAGCTGCTGTATACCAGATGGTTGGACAGCCCTTTGGCATGATTTTGGGCTTAAGGCAAATGACTTCTCCGGATGGTCAGCTTGTGTATGATGCTGATGGCGCGCCCTTGACGGACAATACGTACCAGATACTTGGAAACGGTGTCGCCGATTTCACGGGAGGTTTGAACAACGAACTCCTTTTCAAACAGTTTAGCTTGTCTTTCCTGATTGACTTCAAGTCGGGCGGTGATATCTATTCTGGTACCAATGTTCGCATGACACAGTCAGGTTACACACAGCGTACCCTACAGGGACGCGAAGGTGAAGCACCTTTGGTGGTTACAGGCGTGACAGATTCCGATGGTGATGGTAACTATGAACCATTCACCAAAACGCTTACTCCTGGTGAAGCGCAGAATTACTGGAGTCAATTGGGCGACAGAGCCCAGGAGAACTTCATGTATGATGCCTCCTTCATTAAACTCAGGCAGCTAACATTTGGCTATTCATTTCCTAAATCGATGTTGAGTAAGACGCCGATCCAAACGTTGAGCTTGTCATTTGTTGGACGGAACCTGGCCATTCTATTTAAGAATGTTGATAATATTGATCCTGAGGCCGGTTACTCCAGCAGCAACGCGCAAGGCCTTGACTATTTCGGCATGCCAGCAACGCGTAGCTATGGATTTAATCTAAGGGCTACATTCTAACCAAAACAACAATGAATATGAAGTACATAAATAAAGTATTATTATCAACGCTCCTCGTGGCGCTACTTGTTGTAGGCTGCGATACGGATGAGTTGCATAATTTGAATATCAACCCACAGGCTGTAACGCAGATCAACCTTAATTTTCTGTTCACCGCCGCTCAGCTTGGCGCTGCCTCCGGTGGCTCCGCGGGAGATAACCGTTACATTGACTGGCGAACCAACATCGGCATGTGCTCTTATGCCATTCAGCATCTGGCACAAACAGGTGGTGGTATCGCGCCAGGGGATAAGTACACCCATAACCCAGAAACTTCAAACGCACCGTTTGAGTTTTTCTATGGTGATGAGCTGAAAAACCTGGGCGAAGTGCTTAGGCAGACTGGTCCTGGTGGGTATGACGAAGGCAACAAAGTGAACACGCGAAACGCCGCGCGGATCGTGAGGGCATTTCTGTTTCACCGGGCCACTGATTACTATGGAAGTATGCCGTACGCTGATGCTATCAAGGCAGCTGGGGGTGGTGCAGAATTTTTCTTCCCGCACTACGATACGCAAAAGAGTATCTATTTGGATTTGTTGAAAGAACTCGATGAGGCCAGTGCCGCGCTGAGCTCAGGCAATCCCGATGATGGCTTTGCAGCAGCTGACCTATACTATGACGGCGATATAGCGAAGTGGAAGAAGTTCGGATATTCGCTCATGCTGAGGTTGGCCATGCGCATTTCTAATGTGGATGCCGCTACGGCAAACACCTATGTAGCTAAAGCTATTGCGGGTGGCGTATTTGAAAGCAATAATGACAATGTCTGGGTACCAATGGCCATAGGGCCAAGCGAGTGGACCAACCAGAACGGTATCTCCAGAGCGTTTTATCCTGGCGATGGCGGACAGCCCACTTTTCTGAGCAAGACACTTATTGATTTCCTCAAAGGATCTGACCCCGGTACAGTTGCAGACGATGATCCACGCCTTATGATTATCAGTGGCGGGATTGGCCTTTGGACACCAACAGATTGGACGCCGACCAACGTAGATCCACTTGCACAAAAAGGAATGCCCAATGGCAAGGATCAAACGACGCTTGAGATTTTTGAAGGAGGTCCGGTGGTTCAGGACGCAACCTATTCAAAAATAAATGTCAAAATGCTGCAGGATGATGAGCCGTACATGCTGATGAATTATGGCGAGGTAGAACTACTCCTGGCCGAAGCAGCAGAAAGAGGTATCGGTGGCGCGAGCGGTGCAAAGGCACATTACGATGCCGGTGTAAAAGCTTCCATGCAGATGTATACCCCTTATGACGCTTCCCTTACTGTTTCTGATGGCGCTGTCGCGACATACCTGGCGACATACCCTTATGACGTAACGAAGCCTGCATTGGAAATGATCGGTGAGCAGATGTGGGTCAATAAGTTCTTCAACTGGTGGGACGCTTGGTCCGACTGGAGAAGAACAGGATTCCCAGTACTGGTGCCAACAAACTACCCTGGCAATGTAACTGGAGGAACTATTCCCCAAAGACTCCGGTATCATCCTTTGGAGATTTCGGGGAATCCGAATTTCTCTGCAGGGTCTACAAAACCGGACGAGTATACCACCAAGGTTTGGTGGGCTGGTGGTGCTGAATAATGTAATAATACGTCGTGCATAACGACACTTTCGAAAAGCCCTTGAAATATTTCAAGGGCTTTTTTTTAATGCCTACGACGCACATCCTTTATTGTCCTATACATCCCCAATGCTAAAACGTCATATTGAGAGAAATCTTTTAAATCAAAACTTAGAAAGCGGTGTGTCATGCAGCATATGAGCAAACTACCCGACGATATCGCGTTCAGGCCTGGTCACCAGATTAGTATATCGTGAGCACTAGTGAAGAGGGACCCACGACATGATCAATTTGTCAATTCTTTGAAATGTTCTGTGCGACACTTACGCTCCTATTTTCGCTTCTCAAATACCAACACATTCGCATTATTCCTGGCGATAAACAGGCGCTTACCATAGTTAGATTGGATCATCGCCGCGTCCCGCACCTCACCCTCAACATAGAGACCAGATTGCGGTACGTACGTAAATGTTCTTCCTGCATTGCCCCTTAAATACACACCCCTGCTATCATTATGCCGGCCAACCTGGGGTTTCATCGCATAGAAGTTACCACCAAGCCAAATATCCATGTTTCCATCGCCGTCAAAATCATCGGCAAGAATTCCGAAAACAGGCGATAGCTGAGCCGCTGTTGGCAATGCCACCAGTGAATAGGTTGACCCCTCATTCCACAAAATCGCACTCGCCAAATAATTGGCTTCATACGCGGTCGATCGCTTTCTTACCTCCGGTGAAAAAAGTGAATCGTACGTCTTAGGTGCATAATCCTCATATTTCAGTATCGACTTCCGCAAACCTGGCAATTGCGCAACAAGTTCGGTCTTCGTCGCAAAAGGGTAAGCCTGGCTATCCAACGGCGGATACCAGTTAATGATAAACTCGCTTTTTCCGTTATCATCAAAGTCGTTCACGAACATCGTTAATGGTTTGGCTGGTGATGCTTTAAATTTTGTATTCAATCCCCAGTTCCCCAGCACAAAATCAATATCACCGTCATTGTCCAAATCCGCAGCTTGAATCCTGTTCCACCATCCGTTACTTTGTGGAATGGTCACGTCATTTTCGATTATCCCATTATCGTTTTTGAAGATATGTATCGCCATCCAGTCTCCCACCACAACAAGATCCTTATCGCCATCTGCATCAGCATCAGCCCATGTCGCATCCGTAACCATGCCCACATTGCCCAGCGCAGGGGGTGCGACATTCATCCAACGTCCGTTGTCGTCAAGCAGCAGATAACTTTGTGGCGGCAATCCATAGTTACCGGGCACTACCCTGGCACCCAGAAAAACATCAATGTCTCCGTCCTGATCATAATCTTCCGCTTCGAGTGTTGAGAAATTTCCAATCACCTGCGGCATGCTGCCTGGATCTGCCACAAAATTTCCCCGCCCATCATTCTTATAAAATCGCACAACATAATTGATTCGATCAACCTCAGGTTGATTTCCACCTGACCCAACCATAAAGTCAAGATCGCCATCCCCATCGTGATCAAATAGCGCTCCACACGTACTTTCAAATCCTTTGTCGTTGACAAAACCAGGGCTCATCTTAAAACTGAAAGTCCCGTCGGCTTTTTGAATAAACAGTTTGTCCGGATCACCTAATGCTCCGAGTAATATGAAATCCTCCAGCCGGTCACCGTTGACATCGCCTGTCACCAGTCGCGGCCCTTCTGTTGAAAGCATGTGATGCAATAGCACTTCCTGATCGAAGTCGTTATTTCGGTTTTCGAAATGTCTGGCTCCACCTGGAATTACGCGTGCGCTTACCTCTTCAAAATATGGAGCCGGTTTTTTTGGCCTGTGTTCTTCAACCACAGCAGCATCGGCATGGTGCAGCGTGAGCGTTTGGTCTGCTTTAATATTTGTCATTGTCTCCACCTTCTGATCTGGCCAGATCACCCGCAGCGTATCTATCATTTCCACTTTTCCCAGGCCAAATAGAACCAGAGGTTCTACACTGCTTTCAAAACCACGCGTGTTAAAATTTTGTAAAACCTGGATTTCGTCTTTCATCTTGATCGTTACCTGCGCACCAATGCCGAACGGATTTTGAGCGGCGCCCTTAAACCTAACTTTCAAAAAATGGTTTCCCAGGTTCCCGCTGGCTTCGTTTCTGTAAAGAAAGCTGGGCGAGTTTATGTTGTTCACGACCAGATCGAGATCACCATCGTTGTCCAAATCGCCGTAGGCCGACCCATTGCTGAAAGATGGCTGCCCGAGCCCAAGTTCAGTTGCATGATCCGTAAACGTTAGCTTCCCCGAATTTTCAAAGGCATAATTCTTCAAGGGGTGAGCAGGCATGTATGAAATGAAATCCCTGTTATCAATACTATCTTTATCGCCTTTGATCTCATTTCTATTTTCCCGGTCGGCAATAAACTCCCGGAAATCCATTGACATAATATCCCGCAGGATACCGTTGCTTACGAATATGTCTTTCTTACCGTCGTTTTCAAAATCAAAAATAAGCGCCCCCCAGCTCCAGTCCGTTGCCGCAACGCCAGCCAAGAGCGCGATTTCCTGGAAGTTGCCATTACCATCGTTCAGGTGGAGGCAATTTTGAACCATTTGGTAGTGAAAATTCGCCCGGTACTTGGCATCTTCCAAATGATATGGGTCGAACGCCATTGTTGTTTGTAAACGATTGTTGTCGGCAGGTAGCATGTCTGTGGTAAATATTTCCGGCTTTCCGTCTCCATTGATATCAGCAATATCGGCTCCCATACTCGAAACAGAGCAGTAGTTAATACGATTAATCAATTCTTCAGAGAACTTCCCGTTACCTTTATTGATGTAGAGATAATCCCTTTCCCAAAAATCATTACTGACGTAGATATCGGGTAATTGATCATCGTTAATATCCCCTACTGCTACACCCAGCCCAAATCCGATATCACTACTATAGATTCCTGCCACGGTGGTAACATCGTGGAATGTGCCGTCATCATTCCGCATCAATTTATCGCCACCAGCATTCGGCTCTTCTCTGACTTTTTTATACAATTCAATCTTGCCTGGATCCTTAAAACTATTGTTGAGAATATAACAATCAAGATCGCCATCAAGATCATAGTCAAAGAATGCAGCATGGGTAGAGTAACCCTCATTGTTCAGATTAAATGCTTTTGCTTTTTCGGAGAATGTAAGATCACCGTTGTTAATGAACAATTCATTTTGTCGGTCGGCGCCATCGACATCACCGGAATTGCAGACGTAGATATCTAACAATCCATCGCCGTTTACGTCGGCCATTGTTACACCCGTGCTCCACACGCCCGTACCGCCAACACCCGCCTTTTCGGTGATGTCCTCAAAAACAAAATTTCCTTTGTTGAGGTAGAGCTTGTTCTTTTGTTGATTCGAAGTAAAATAAAGGTCCGGAAGAGAATCATTATTGATATCGCCAATCGCCACTCCGGCGCCATTGTAGAAATTTCGGTATGTAAGGATGTTGAAATCTTTTCCATCGACCACAGTGTTTACAAAATCAATTCCAGTTTCCTGGGGGTTGAGCAATGTAAAAAGGTTTGAATTCCCTTTACCTTTCTGGTTTGTCTGATTATTTGTGGTACAATTTTGTAACCAGACAAAAAAAAGCAGTGCGAAAGCATGTTGTAATCTCATTCGAATTTTTGCTGAAATGATGTTTGTATCTTTATTAGGTTTGCGCAAAACAGTCAACCGTCTTCCGTTTCCAGTGCGTTTGGCATTCTATTGACTCACGGCACGTGCCTGTCAGCAGGATCACTGGACTGGGAGAAACAATCCATCGCCACGAGATCCCCTGAAAGCACCCCACGCCGGTTTATTTCTTACGCGTATGGGTGTGTCAATACGCTTGATCCGCATTCCCAAAAATGACAGCAGATCTGAGCGATGATAATATTGGCAATGAACAATATCAAGATAACCATCATCATCCAGGTCTCCAATCCAGGGCGTTGAAAAAATGTTCTTAAATCCCTGCATTTGGTCAATGATCTGCACGGATCTTTTCATGAAATCGATAGCGACGAGTTTGTTTTCGATGGTGATGGGCGCCTTACCAGTGAACCCCAAGGCACAGTCAAATTCGTTAATACTGATAATTGCCTCATCATTGCCGTCACCATTTATGTCATAGACAACAGGTGACGAAAACCCCGTGCAACCCATCGAATCCATGTATGCAATTCGGCCATCTTTACCGTCCATCATCACCTGTAACGTTCCTGTGCTATTGGGCCACTGTCCTTTACTGACAAAAGTGAAGAAATCCGGAATGTCATCAGCTGTAAAATACCCCACAGCGAAACTATTGCTGCACTCTGTATTTTTTATCGACTGTGACCACAATACTTTTTGATCCTTCCCATCAATAGCAAATACTGAACTGCCATGCGATATAGCCACGATATCCAAAAACCCGTCGTTGGTTATATCCGCGGCTACCGGAGGCGCAATAAATCCATGTCCTTTTTCCGAGGCCAGAACTTTTGCGTTCCTTAGTTCCTGATTCATTAAATCCGAGAGTCTGGCCATATACAAACGACCATCAATTGTCTCCCCACCCGTCCCAAATATGAGGGTATAGTCGGTACTCCCGGGTTGCGCAAAACACAGTGGCGCCATGTACGACTCTTTTCCGTCGGGCATCGTATCGGCAGCTATGATATTGCCGGTTTTAATATCAAATACCATGAGTACACCCGGGAATCGGTTTTCCGTAGCGTACGGATCCGCTTTTGGGTTTCCGCCGTTCAGGGCCAGTAAATCCTGCAGGCCATCATTATTCTGATCTGGTATCAACACGCTGTTGTTAAAATTGAATCGCGCATATTGTAAAATTGAATCTTGCGCATGCGCGGTGTGATCGTACGCCCACAAAACTTCTCCTGTTTTACCGTTTAGTGCTTTAAAATGCGGGGACCTCCCGCCGATTAAGATGTCTGGTATGCCATCGCCGGTAATATCATAGAAAGTGGCGGAACCAAAAACCTGATCAGGCGATTCTTGCTGCCAAAGAAGCTTCCCTGTTTTGCCATCAAATGCTACTATTCCCTGATCACTATGCTGATATTCATTCTTTCCCGCACCCATCACAATGTCCAGGATGCCGTCCCCATTCAAATCGGCCGTGCGGGGCGATGACTGTGAGCCTATCAAGGAGATGTCTTCATTCCAGACTAATTTGCTATTCTTCTTGCCACAACCGGCCAGCAAGATCAACAGACAAATGACTAAGATTCTAGGTGAACCCTTGGTCTGAAATTTAGCCGTAGAACTTCGCATATATCTTGGTGATGGTTTAAAAAATATAAAAAGACAAAATGTAAAACTTATTCTGAGAATCTGTCATTAAAAATAGGCTTTTATGGAACAAAAGTATATTCTGAATGAAGGACCCTAGGTTCGTGATTTCCGGATGCGCGAAGGTAAATAAAAAGCCCCGGACAAACGAAAAAGGGCTTTTCCACACCCGGCTGGGTTGATAAAAAAAAGTCTTGATAGTCTCATTTTAGCCCACTGTGTTTTAACTTGCATATAGATAATCAAAGGATTTTTGGAACGATTTGCATCTTCGTGGTAAGTCTTTCATCAATTCCTTATATGCAGCATGAAAATTACACTTTCCGTTTTATTGACTATTGCAGTATGCCTTATATTTCAAAAAACGAGCGCCCAGCAGCTTTCGTTGTTCGAGTCTTTGTCACCCAGGAAAACCGGCATCACCTTTAAAAACAACCTGGAAGAAAACCCAAAGTCGAACGTATTGACCTACGAATACTTTTATAATGGTGGTGGTGTGGCAGTCGGTGATATTAACAATGACGGCCTGGATGACATCTATTTCACCGGTAATGTAAAGCCCAATGCACTTTATCTTAACGAAGGCGACTTCAAATTTAAGGAAATTGCGACCTCCGCTGGCGTCGACTGCAAAACAGGCTGGAAAACTGGCGTCACGATGGCCGACGTCGATGGCGATGGTTTTTTGGATATCTATGTTTGCTACTCCGGAAAAGGAGACCCTGAACGAAGGAGGAACCAACTTTTTATGAATAATGGGGATCTGACGTTCACCGAAAAGGCCGCTGCTGTTGGATTGGATGATCCGGGGCACACTACACACGCATCCTTCTTTGACTATGACCTTGACGGTGACCTTGATATGTATCTCCTGAATCACAACGTGGTCGTTATACGCGAGTTTGAATATGCCAAGGCCAAACAAACCAGGCATCCTTACGCCGGTGACAAATTATTCAGAAACGATAATGGGCATTTCATTGATGTGAGTGAGGACGCAGGCATTAAAGGCAGCCCGCTTGGATTTGGCCTTGGCATTACAGTCGCCGACATCAACAAAGATGGATGGCCGGACATCTATGTTTCCAACGATTATGTAGAGCCAGATTATATCTACATTAATAACCACGATGGCACATTTACCGATCGGATGACGGAATACGTACAGCACATTTCCTACTTCTCCATGGGAAACGATGTCAATGATATCAACAATGACGGATGGCCAGATATCTTTACGGTCGACATGCTGCCAGAGGACAATAAAAGACAAAAACTGTTGTATGGCCCCGAAAACTACGAGCACTTCGCCTTAATGGTACTGAATGATTTCTATTTTCAAAATATGCGCAATATGCTCCATCTGAATAATGGTAATGGAACCTACAGCGAAATCGGGCAATTCTCAGGTATTTCCAAAACGGATTGGAGTTGGGCACCCTTGATCGCTGACTATGACAATGACGGATGGAAAGATCTTTTTATCACAAACGGTTATTACCGGGATTATACCAACCGGGATTTTCTGAAATACAAAGGTGATTACTACTTTCAAAAGGCAAAAGAAAACGTAAAGCCGGATACATTTCACCTGGTTAACACGATGACTTCTACTCCGGTACACAATTACATGTACAAGAACAACGGTGACTTGACATTTTCAGACAAGAGTGCGGAATGGGGATTTAAAGAAAATAACTTTTCTAACGGTGCTGCCTACGCGGACCTTGACAATGACGGCGATCTTGAAATTATTGTTAATAACCAAAACAAAACGGCTTCCGTCTACCGGAACTATACACGTGAAAGAAATCCTGACAAACATTATCTCCAGTTGACGCTGGCGGGAAAGGGAAAAAATTCAAAAGCAACAGGTGCTAAAGTCAGGGTGTATGCGCAAGGTAAAATACAATACATGGAACATGTGTCTACTCGTGGTTTTCAATCCACCGTTAGCGACCGCGTACACATCGGGCTGGGAACATCGAATCTGGTCGATTCTTTGAAAATCACCTGGCTATCCGGTGAGGAGATTACGCTGCGCAATGTTAAAGCAGACCAACTCCTGAAAATAACGGAAGGGTCTGCGGTGGAACGCCGCGTTTTGCCAGCACCTTCAATCGCAACCATTTTCTCCAGAATGGAGCCCATCATTCCCTATGTGCATGCTGAAGAAGGATACAATGATTTCAAGCGACAACCGCTATTAATGTCGATGCTCACAACATGTGGCCCCATCATGGCCACAGGTGATGTAAATAATGATGGAAGACTCGATGCTTTCGTAGGTGGCGCCCAGGGGAACCCCGGTAAAATATTCATTCAGAATAGCCACGGGCAATTTGAAGAATCTGTTGCTGAATCTTTCAATAAACTGTATACGGATGCCGATGCACTTTTCCTTGACGCCGATGGGGACGGTGATCTCGACTTGTATATCGTAAGCGGGGGGTACAACGATTATACAGAAGCAGATAAGGCTTTGCAGGACAGGCTCTATCTTAACAATGGTACCGGCCAATTTAAACTATCAGCTGATGCCCTACCAAAAATGCTGGTCAGCAAGTCTTGTATTGCCGCATCCGACTTTGATCATGACGGCGATCTTGACCTGTTTGTCGGCGGGCGTGTAATCCCCGGTAAATATCCGGTCATACCGGAAAGTTTCCTGCTCCAAAACAACGGTGGCCGGTTCGAAAATATCGCGCCATCGAAAGCCATGACGCTATCTCACATCGGTATGGTCACGGATGCAAAATGGATCGACGTCAATGGAGATGGGTGGGAAGATCTTGTCGTAGTTGGCGAATTCATGGCCATTGAAGTTTTTCTGAATAATCAGGGAAAAAATCTGACCAGCGCCACAAATGCATACTTTGAAGCACCATTGACCGGCTTATGGAACAGGATGATCATTCATGATTTTGATCATGATGGCGATGATGATATTATTGTTGGCAACCTGGGTTTAAATACGCAACTCCGGGCAAGTCCCACAGAGCCCATCACGCTTGTATACAAGGACTTTGACAACAACGGTTCGATCGATCCAATTCTTTCCCAGTATATTCAGGGTAAACCCTATCCGTTCCCGAGTCGCGATGAATTGTTGGATCAACTCTACAGTATGCGAAGCAAGTACACCGATTATGCATCGTATGCCACCGCCCAACTGAACAATATTTTTTCTGCCAGTGAGCTCAAAGACGCCGGCGAGATGCACGCGACTACCCTGGAAACTATCTATTTGGAGAACAGGCAAAACAAATTTATTCCACACACACTGCCTGCTGCCGCCCAATTTGCTCCTATTTATGCGCTTACGTTGATTGATTATAACAAAGACGGAAATATGGACATTTTGCTTGGTGGCAACCAAAGCTCGATCCGCATCCGAATGGGTGTAATAGATGCAAACTTCGGACAACTATTTGAAGGCGATGGCAAAGGTAACTTCACCTACATCTCACAGCAAAAGTCAGGCTTGGCCTTAACAGGAGACGCGAAGGCGATGAACGTAATTCAGGTCAATGGAGACCTGTATCTGTTGGTGGGCATTAACAACGTTGGCGTACAGACCTATAAATTAAATTGAAATGAGAATCGTTTCACTGATCACATCGGCCCTATTATTTTCTGCTATAAACCTGTTTTCACAGAAGTCGCAGCGCCATCAGGAGGAATTACAGATGTTGGCGGACAATGTCTTTAATCTGTCGGAAGTAATGTTGCACGATGTCGCCAATCCACCGGCAGCAAGCCGATTTTATGCCTATGCTTTGTTGGGCGCCTATGAAGTCGCTTTTTTTGGCCGGCTTCAGCTGCAAGATCTAAACGATAGACTGAATGTAAACCCGGGAATCAAGCCCCCTTCTCCTCCCAAGAACTTCAATCTTTCCTTCTGCTCCAACTATGCTATGCTCCAGGTGGGCCGTTATATTATGCCCTCCGGTGCACTCCTTGAAGAAAAGCAACATGCGCTTGAAGATTATTTCAGGAAAAATAAAAAGATTTCAAGGCGAGATCTGGAGGAGCAAAAATGGTTTGCCACTGAAATTGCGCAGCAAGTTATAGCGTATGCAAAAACCGACGGGTACAATAAGCTAAGTACCTATACGCGGTATACACCCAGTAAAGAAGAAGGCCGTTGGTACCCTACACCTCCCGAATACATGGGCGCTATTGAACCCAAGTGGGAAACAATACGTCCTTTTTTCCTGGACTCCGCAAATCAGTTTTCACCGGCTCCTCCGGCAGCTTTCAGTAAAGACACAACAAGTTCGTTCTACAGGCAATTGAAAGAAGTTTATGACGTGGTTTTGAACATCCAGGACGAGGACAAAGCAGTAGCAAACTTCTGGGACTGTAATCCGTTCGCGGTAACGTACTCCGGACATATGGCCATTGGACTGAAAAAGATTTCGCCGGGTGGTCACTGGATGGGGATAGCGGGAATAGCTTGCAAGAAAGCGGATGTATCCCTGGACTCCGCAATCCTGATCCATACCATGGTGGCCCTGACGTTGCACGATGCTTTTATTAGTTGCTGGCAAGAGAAATATGCAAGCGACCGTATACGCCCCGAGACGGCAATTAATAAAATGATCGACCCGTCCTGGAGACCTATACTTCAAACACCGCCATTTCCGGAATATACCAGTGGTCACAGTGTGGCATCTGCTTCTGCCGCTGTGGTGTTAACCTTTCTGCTTGGTGACAATTTCAGTTTTACAGACACTTCTGAAATATACTTTGGGTTGCCTGCACGAGATTTTAATTCTTTCTACGAAGCCTCTGACGAAGCGGCTATCTCACGCCTTTATGGCGGAATTCATTTTCGCGACGCATGCGAAGACGGCATTGTGCAGGGAAAACGAGTCGGCAAGTTTGCATTGAGCAGTATGTTTGGCATCCAACAGGAGTAGTATTTCAACGTTTCTTCATTGCGACGTAGCCTTTGAACGAATTGAGAAGTACAGATTGGCATCCTCGGCTGCTACCGGATTCACTGACGGTGGACTGAACGGTTTCAATCAGGTGATCCGCCGCGGGCGCTGGCTTCCTTTCCTTCAGTTGGTTTTGATGCTTCCTTGTATTCCCATTCCCAAACTTCGCCATCATCCTTGTCAATGACATTTCCTTGCCATGCAAAGCCGTTTTTCCTCAGAATTTTTGTTGAATAATTTTCTTCTGCCAATGTTCTTGCCATAATGTGGACAGACGGTACTGTTTCCTGGGCCAATTGCACGAGCTTCTGGCAAATCGCAGTTCCGATTCCCTGGTTCTGGAAGGAGGGAAAAGTACCATAGGCTATTTCCACTCTCCCATCTATTGGTTTCCCCTTAAAACCTGCCATTCCAACCAAGCTCCCGTTAATGCCTGCATAATAGCCAATCCATGGTGGATGATATCCAATACTTGCGTAGAACGCTACAGACATCTGCAAACTCTCCTGACAATCCGGATTGACCATAAACTCGCCGTTATCGGCTAGCAGTTCTTTTATCGGGACGAGCACGATATTCATGATGCCGTTATTCAAAGTTTAACATCCTATGTAGCTACCCTTCTCTTTTTGAATTGTTGATCAATCAAATCCGCTTCAAAGATGAGCGCGCGAATTTTAGCTTCATCAATCTCCTTTGCATGTTTAATGTACATGCAGTAAACATGCTTTCGGCCTTCTGCAAGCAATGCGCCATCGTCGTTGCTCATCAGATTACCCTGACAAAATCCAAATGTTACGCCCTTTGACGCCGACTTAACGCTGTTGCCGCGCCAATAAATACTCGGTGGCCAAATAAAGAACATCATTCTGTTACGCGTGTAGAATGGAGTTCCATAGTTATTTTTCTCTGTTATGTATGGGAGGCATTCCAATATCAGTGCACGGAGCATTTTCACTATACGTTGCTCATCGCGCGGAAGCGCAAGAATTATATCATCGACCGACTTTTTCACACTGGTGGTATTCATCATTGCCCATTATTATCACCGGAATTGAAGGATCACATAAACAATCATGTTTATAGTTATCAGCAGATTACCAATTTAAACAATTCATAAATAGTTTTCAGCTGAATGCAATCAAAAGCTCGTTCCAGTACAAAAAGTAGTGTGCCTTTCCGCGTCGCGAATTGATGAACCTATTCAATTTTTTTCGCGGGAGCGCGGTCAAACAATGGAAATTAGATTCATAATAAATAGTGGCACCACTGACCAGGCAGTCCGCACCTCTCGCATGGAAGCTAGTCCAGTGCATGCTATTACTATTGCGCCGGGATGGATTTAACAGTATATTGTGTTGGTGGGAAATTTCCGTTACTACATCGCTGGAATTCGTTACTGGCGCCATCATTCACGACCACGCATGACATGATTCAACTTACCAAACAAACTTGCCATGAGATTCGTCTTCAGAGTATTGGCCAGAATAAACAAAATAATCCTTCCCCGGTACAGCAAACGAGATATTAACAAGCTATCCAAAATTGACAAGATTTTGGTGGCCTATCGCTATTGGGTTACCGTCCAATCACTGGACTAGCCGCAGCGCAAAATAGGCGGATGCCTTTATGCCTGTTTCCACAATTTTTTATTTCCAGTGAGAGGGTATTTGTCTAAGTGCGGTCGCTTTTGTAGGAATTACTCAAAAATTAGTAATAATTGCGATAGTCGTAAGAAATAATGTGAGCCTGTTCAGGCGCGATTCTTTGTTTGAACCTGAGGGTTCTGAATTCAAAATGAACTAATTCCCTGCGCCAATAGCCGATGCTGAAGTCGGGCAGATTAATGTACCAATTTTACCTTCACCGCATTAGGGCCCTTGTGCCCCATTTCGATTTCAAAGTTTACCTTGTTGTTTTCCTTTATTTGATCTATGAGGCCGTTGACATGCACAAATATACTCTCCTCTGTTTCCAGATCTTTGATAAAACCATAACCCTTGGAATCGTTGAAAAAAGTTACAATTCCTGTTCTGAGGATATCAAGCTTAACATTTTCTTGCTTCGGAACGCCTATTTGAATGTCTTGCTCTCTGATTCTTTGTTTTTTAGTCGGGTCAGGCGGCGTTGATGAAATATTTCCATTTTCATCAACATAGGCCAGCATCTCATCTAAATTCCTTCCGTCCTTGGCGTTGGCCTTGCGCTCTTCCTTTTTCTGCTCTTTATCCTTCCGCTTTTTCTGCTTCTTCTTCTCCGTTTCCTTCTTATTCCATGTCTCCTGTGATTTACCCATGATTTTACCTAGCTTGGTTAGTTTCTGATTTCTCCATTTACTTCATTCCAATCGACTGTGATTACGCGCAAAAGGAAGGAAAGCACAAATTTACAACATTTCTTTATTCCTAGCGCGCAGAAGCGCAAAACAGCCCGTTATCCCCTCTTTTTATTTACAGAAAGTTAACCTGCTGCCCAAATCGCGTGCGCTGGCACGGGTTGGCAAATCGTCATTCGTGGTTTTGAGATACGCCCCGCGGCTTTCCCTTTCAGCGGTAAACTCTTTTACAACACCTTCATGTGAACCAAATTTCCCCATAGGCTCGAATGGCTCAGCGGTCTTAACTTTGCTGGATGGGTCCGTAATCATGGCTAAAATCTGGTTACCCTTCATTTTTACTTCACTCCTTTTTGAAGGATCAGCAGGCTGTTTTAATGCGCCTGCTGCACTTAGAAAGGGACAAAACATCGGAAAATATAACCGGATGAAGTTAAGAATACAGTCGGTATAATAGATACAAGCTATCACAAACGACTCTTTGACTGTTTACCAAGGCTTGGACGCGACAAATCGCAGCTTTCACGGGTAACTATAAAAAGGTATTACATAAACACATGCCTGAGCATTATGGTACTTTCTCATTGATCCAAAGACGACTGTACCAGTGCCAATTCCCGGCTTTATCCGGAACAGTAACCGTATACAAAGTTCGCCTCCGGCCAGCAATTGATTTGGTAGACTGCAAGGTGATTGTAGCCGTTTTATCTGTTTTACCTGGTATCTGATATTCGCATTCATTCCCTTGTACAAAGCACTGTATTGCCGACAATCGTAAATCAGTATAATCGATCGTCAACGTGAGCACCGGCCTTAAATCTTGGATTCCTATCAAATTATCCGGAGACGAGCTAATCACTCTTAATGCTTTCATGGAAGTCTTTTCAGCGAATTTATCCAGCGCTGCATATGCTTCGGACATTGGGAATCGCGGACACCGGTACAGGTTTGTTCCCGAATAAATCACCCCCGAATTTTGCGCCGCGGCACCAACAAAGCCTGTCTGCCTCACAATGTTTTCCATTTCAACATCGAATTCTCCATAGGGATAGGAAAACACTTTAGGCAATACCTTAAGATGCTCTGAAATAAGTGACTGGCTTAACACTATCTCTTGCTTGAAAGACGTGTAGCGCGAATCATCGGGTTCATTTAAAAAATACTTGTGGGTATGCGTATGATTCCCAATTTCGATTCCGCTTTGCGTTGCTGTCATAAGTTCCGACCAGTTCATATAGTCACCTCCACCAACGGTTTCTGTGTTAATAAACAGCGTAGCAGGGAGTCCATACTTCCTCAGAAGGGGCAATCCGTTCATATAAAAACTTTTGTAGCCATCGTCTACGGTGATGACAACAGTTTTTCTTGCGGGTTCGTCTGACTTTATATATTTCAGGGCATCGGCAAGGGAAAGGACTTGGAAATTATTTTTAACAAGATAGGCAAGATGTGCTTCGAAATCCTTCTGTGATATATTTGTAGACGGATAACGCGAATCCCCGACGCGATGGTACACAAAGCATACTACTTCTTTGTCACTATCGGCCAATGCACGTGCCTTAACTTCAGACGAAGGAATAGCCGAAGATGAAATGAAAAAAATGATTTCAAACCAATAATTAAGCCGCATAACAATTAATCCCGCTCGAGATAGTTGGGCGAAATCCCAAACTTATCATACTTTGTAAATTCGTTCTGCAAAATAACCTCCTTCAACAGATCTGTGTAGGAAGCTCTTCGTTCCGAATAGTTTTGCAAATGCTGCAATAATTCAAAAGGACTCATATCCTTCTGGCGGGCTTTACGCAAACTGCGATATGCATTGGCAGAGCCCAGCACTTCAAAATAGTGTATAATAGATTCTGACATATCTGCATAGGCCCGGATATAAATTGTTTTTCCCTGCCGATTAAGACCTGCCGCTATGCGTGGTTCATCCTCGTTATAAGACCAGACGCCAAACAGGTTGTTTCCTTCAAGAAAAAAACGGGACTGACCCCAGCCACTTTCGACCGCAGCTTGCGCCAGGACAATACTGGTAGGTAATGTTCCGATTCTTGATGACAAGTCCTCCAAATCTTTCGCTTTGAAACGACTTCTTGTTTCCAGATAAAAAACACTGTCAGTTTCTGTCCAGTGTGTTTTCTTGCGCAACTTTTCAACACGGGTCTGCAGTTTATCCATTTCAAACTTGGCCACCAAAATGGCGGGGAGGACAATTTCAACAAATTTCACTTTCGCTTCCGCAGGTGAAAGTCCCGAAAGACCGGAAACATGTGTGTACAGTACAGGATTTACCAGTGACTCCGTTAAAGGAATAATCTGATTCAAAGAATCTACCTCAATGGTTTCGGTTTTGACACTGTAGGTTTTGTCTCCATCACAACCGATCAAAGCTGCAAACATTGCGCACATCCCAAAAGAAAAAAAGATAAGCTGAGAAGGGCGATGTTTCTCCATTTGATAAAGATAAGGAAGGAAATTCATCAAACTTATCGATAGTGGTCCAAAATAATGGTCCAGCCCAATGCTGCTACCAGCATCAAGCCCTGCTTGGCATAATTCTCTTTTCAACATGTTCAACAAATGATTGGATCGTGTTCAACACTAATATTGGATGCAATTAAAGGTTTCCGGCCCAAGTCCAAAATATGTTAGCTCCTGTCTCATGGTTGAAATTCTTTATCATCAATCGATTCGTTGAGCACTGCTTTGTCAATCGTAATCGTGAGGATAACCTGGCCATTGGATTCGCTTATAGATTGAAAGGGAATTTTAACACCTTGAACATTCCGGTAATCACTAAATGTTGTTTCAAGCAGCGCCCCTTGCAACTCAACGTTTTTGGCTACTGCGCTTTTGATATGCAATGCAAAAGTCTGTTCGTTAAAGTAATACAGCTCAGTCTCACCACTCTTCCGGATGAATTTTACCCTATAACACGGGACACCATTCTTATTTTCTCTTCCTTCCGAAATGGCCGCGTGTCCTTTGCGCTGATAATCAATCAAGGCATCTTGTAGTTCAACATCCGCCTCATTGGCCATGGCCATTGCATCCTTACCCGTAAGCAACGTTGGCACTGTTTCATTCTTAAAGGCATCGATTTTCCATCCTTTTGTTCCATCAAAAGCCTGGGCGTAATATTTTCCATTGAATGGTACAATAAATTTGTAGCGGTTTGGGACTTTGGCGTAAGTATGAAAGGGAAATGGGATTCCACCATAGTTGTATTCCCCTGAAGTAGTAATTGTTGTTATACGCCTCCACTTCTTCTTTCCGCCAATGAATTTTGTGTATTTTCCTATAATCTGGTCGGCCGGCTGTGCCTGCGCAGCCAACGAGAAAATAAGGAAGTACAGAAGGCCAATGATTTTAACTCGCATAATAATATCTATTCGCATTTCTATCCAATGATTTGACAGGGAAATAGAATTTCAATTTCCCTGTCATAGTCAATGAGCCAACAGCTACACCGTTATTCCTTCGATAATACTTTGTGTATTCTCGCTGGTAAAAATTTCACTACTTGATTGCTATCGCTGCACTCGAAGGTCCCGTAAGCGGCATTAAGGAAGTATTCTTGAACCCAACTTCCTTTGCCAGCACATCAAAATCTGCTTTTGAAAAATCATAACCATCCGTTGTTTCTATGAGCATGTTCAGCGACATCATCAGACCAAACGCATTTTGACGTCTGTCGTCATCGATAATGTTCTCAATCACCACGAATGCGCCACCTTCAGGCAAAGCATCATAGGCTTTTTTCATCAATATCTTCTTTTCCGCAGTGCCCCAATCGTGCAGTATGTTCCCCATGGTAATGACGTCTGCCTTTGGAAAATCATCCTTGAACATATCCCCGGATTTCACGGACACCCTGCTGCTCAATCCCATTTGTTGAATATTTTCTTCAGCAACCGGTCCGACGGGAGGTAAATCAAATGAAATACATGTCATATGGTGGTTGTTCATCGCCACGTGGGCCGACAAGGCACCTCCTGCACCGCCGATATCGCAAAGGGTTTTGTACCTGGAAAAATCAAACGCCTTCGAAAAGGCGATGAAGTTGCCCATTTGTGCACCGCTCATTGCTTTTACGAATTCCTGAAGCTTGTTCTTATCAGCATAGATTTCTTCAAAAAAAGGCTTGTCGCTTGATTTTATTTCACTTTGAGGCTTCCCTGTCTTTAACCCCTCTTCGAGATTATTCCAAAAAGGATATAACCTGTGGTTGGCCATTTCCATTATGCCACCGATATAACTTGGTTTATTTTTGTCAAGAAAAAGATCCGTATCTGCCGCATTCGTGTATACAGACGTCGCTTTCAACCCCGTTCTCTGAAGAAAACCTAACGCTACCAGCGCATCCAGAAAATCATACAGGCTCCTTTTGTGCAGCCCGAGCTTCGCCCTGATTTCTTCGCCCGACAAGCCTCCCTTTGCTAAAAGTGTAAATAGGCCCATGCTTACCGCCGTGAGTAAGATCTTGGACGCCCAAAAACCCATTCCAATTTGCATTATTCTTCCTGGGTCAATTTCTTTTTGATTCGTTGTCTCCATGATGTTGGGGTAGATTAGTTTGCTGAATTTGATAAACTTTTAGAATGGCCGATTTGTACACACAATGTACTTCGAATTACTTACGATTGATGGGCGTTTAAGATAAGGATTCTGCCTTAAATACCATGCAAGCAAGCTAATCCGAATGCAAAACCCCACAATAATAGCTGCAAAGACCGCGGTGGCACTGGTGCTATTCAAAATGGCCAGGGAAGAGATTGCCCGATTCCCGATAATCACAATATTACGAACGCCGCCCGCTACCGGACGAACTTGTTCGTATGCGCCCATGCATGAATTTTAAAAACGATCTCTAAGAGCTTTTTGAGCGGCTTTCTTACATGGCACCGGAATTGACTAATAACCGGGTAATCGACTTCCTTATGCTAAAAAGCTATTTCATTACGGGTCTCCGCAACCTGCTTAAACAACGCGGATACTCTTTTATCAAGATCATCGGACTGGCAATCGGCCTTGCGGCCAGCATGATGATCTACCTGTATATCCAGGAAGACTTATCATACGACACATTTAACCCGAATTACGATCGCATAGTGCGCCTGCTTACGATTGACAACGCAGAAGGCGTGAGCAGCAAGCTTGTGGGTGTGACTCAACCCCGACTGGCACCTGCCGCGGACCAGGAACTACCCGAGGTGATAAATAGTGTTCGCTTTACAGGCGGCGGAAGATATGACCTTAGCTATGAAGATAATATACTTAAATGCGAGTCTGCCTTCCGCGTTGACCCTTCAGTATTTGATGTCTTTGATTTCAACATTATTCGTGGCCAGAAGAAGGGAGCCTTAGATAATCCAGGATCCATCGCGATAACTGAATCACTGTCAAAAAAGATATTTGGCGACAAAGATCCAATTGGTAGAACCATTATGCTGAACCAAACCACAGAGTTGCATGTAACGGCCATACTGGAAGATGTACCCAAAAACTCGCATCTTCAATTCGACCTGCTGCATACTTTGGTGCCGGGTCAAAATGAAGATGGTCTGCGCCAGGCACTGGAGACATGGCAGGGCATTTTTTGTTTTTCGTATCTCTTGCTCGACAAGCCGGCAGACATCAACGACCTGAATCAAAAGCTCAAGGCTATCAGCAAAAAAAATAACGCGTATGAATTTTTTACGCCGGTAGCGCAGCCCCTGAAAGATGTGCATTTAAAGTCGAAAGAAATTCTGTTTGAATCTAATGCGAATAAGGCTGACATGGTTAACATTTATGTGCTTTCCACGATCGCCATCCTCATCCTTATCCTTGCCGCCGTAAACTTCATGAACCTTGTGACGGCCAGGTCAGCAGGCCGGGCTAAGGAAGTTGGCATGCGCAAAGTCATTGGTGCTGTACGGTATCAACTCATTGTGCAGCATCTCTCTGAGTCTATCCTGGTTACCCTTTTTGCTGCGGTAATTGCACTTGCAGCAGTTTACACAGTAGTCCCGATATTGAACAATGTGTACCAGCGTTATGCAGATGTTTCGGCGCTACTACAAACCCACAGCCTGTTGGTTATTGGAAGCCTTGTGCTCTTTGTGGGAATCACAGCGGGATTGTACCCTGCTTTTGTTTTGTCCTCATTCAAACCTATTTCGGTACTAAAGGGTTCATTCAAAAACTCAGCAGGTGGCGTTCGACTCCGCAAAACACTCGTGGTTTTACAGTTTACAATCTCGATTGCATTGATGGTGGGAACAGGGATCGTCTTTCAACAGATGCGCTTCATATACAGCACGGACCTTGGATACAACCGCGATCAGGTTATCTCTATCCAGCAAAACGGAGCTGTAGTAGCGCAGGCATCTACGCTAAAAACTGAACTGCTGAGAAATGAAAATATTATTGCTGTTGGAACTTCTTCCTCCCGCATCGGGCAACAATTGGGCAGGACAACAATTTTTCCTGAAGGTGCCACCAGCGAAACGAATATTATTACCAGTATCATGATCGCAGATGAATCATTCATACCGACCATGGATATGAAAATAAGTGCCGGTAGAAATTTTTCGATCGATTATGACGACTCTCTATCGATGATCATCAATGAGGAAATGATGCGATTACTGAAATGGAACGAATCGGTTGGCAAGAAAATAAGCTTGCAGACAGGGCAAAAAACAACAGACATGACAGCCTATACCGTGGTTGGTGTTGTGAAGGATTTCCACTTTGCCACGGTGCGCCACAAGCTCGAACCATTATTCATGCTTTATGACAAGGAGAATGGAGCGCTCTCTATAAAGATCAAGGCCGGGAACACAAAAGAAACTTTAAGCTACATAGCAGATACCTGGAAGAAGGTTAACCCTGGCACCGCTTTCGAATATGCATTCCTGGATGAGCAATTTGCTAACCTCTACCGAAACGAACAAGCCTTCGCCAATATGTTCACCCATTTTACTTTGTTGGCTTTGGTGATAGCAGGACTTGGATTATTTGCACTCTCTGCCTTTACCGCAGAACAACGCAAAAAGGAAATTGGCATACGGAAAGTACTTGGTGCCAGCAACGCTACTATCTTTTTTAAGTTATCCTTTGAATTTATATTGCTCATCCTTGTGTCGTTTGTATTGGCCAGCGCCATTGCATATTATGTTATGCAGCAATGGTTGCAGGACTTTCAATACAGCATCGAAATTGGTGTGGGTACTTTTCTTTTAGCCGGAGTCGCATCAATTGCTATCGCATTGGTTACCATCAGTTTCCAGGCATTGAAGGCCGCTTTGCGTAATCCCGTAGATTCTCTGCACACAGAATAGTCATAATCGTTAATAAAATTTGATATCACAATTATGTTAAAGAATTATTTACTTACCGCCTCACGTATCCTGATCCGGCAAAAGGCTTATTCCGCCATTAATATTTTCGGACTTACACTGGGAATTGCCTGCAGCTTGCTCATTTTGCTGTACATCGCGGATGAATTAAAATACGATCGATTTCATACCGATAGTGGCCGCACCTATCGCGTTGGGTTTGTAGGAAAGTTTCAAGACACTGAAATATATTCTGCACAAGCAGGTGCGCCGCTTAGCCGGGCGCTGATGGAGGAAGTACCTCAGGTTGAATCCACCATACGGCTACAGAAATGGAATACATATCCGGTAAGGTTTGAAGAAAAAGCGTTTACGGAAAAAGGATTTATCGCTGCGGATTCCAACTTTTTTGAATTTTTCAATTTCAAACTCATCGCAGGAAACACGAAAGATGCATTGCGCGGGCCCAACAAAGCCGTAATTACTGAAAATGCTGCAAGAAGATACCTTGATTACAAAGGTCCCGGGGACAATAGCCCGATAGGAAAACTCTTTGTCGGTGGAAGTGCAGGCGAATTGACCTTTGAAGTGTCTGGCATCGCTGAAAATCCTCCGACGCAGTCGCACATCCAATTCGATTTTGTCCTTTCCTTGGATTCCTCCCCCGATGCGCGGAATGAGATCTGGGTGAATGCAAGCTATCTGACCTATTTCAAAATTAAGCCCAATGCACAGGTAGCTGATGTAAAGTCCCAACTCGATTACTTTGTAGAAAAATACATGGGTGGTGATATAGAAAAATATCTAGGTGTCACGATGGAACAATTCCGGGCACAGGGGAATACAATAGGTTTTATCATTCAGGCCTTGCCCGACATCCATTTATACTCCCGGCTACGCGATGACATAACTCCTCCCGGGAGTATCCAATACGTGTATTTGTTCGGTGCAACGGCCATTTTTATAATCCTGCTGGCATGCATCAATTTTATGAATCTCTCAACTGCGCGGTCAGCCAACAGGGCTAAGGAAGTCGGTATCCGAAAAACAATCGGCGCTGTAAGACAGCGTTTGATCGGGCAGTTCCTCATGGAGTCCTACCTGTATGTCAGCATTGCCGTAATCATTGCGCTGGCGGTTGTTTCCATAGCCCTGAATTCTTTCAATCTCCTGGCGGGCAAAAACTTAACGGTTGGCATGATGTATTCCCCATTTTTTGTTGGCGGGCTTGCTGCCTTCATTGTATTGCTTGGACTAATTGCCGGAAGCTACCCGGCTTTTTACCTTACCGCATTCAAACCTGCAGAAGTTCTAAAAGGAAAAATCCGTGCCGGGATGAAAAGTTCAGGCATTCGGAACGTCCTGGTTGTATTTCAGTTCTTCATTTCGATTGCACTAATCATCAGCTCAATGATTGTGTATAAGCAATTAAACCATCTGCAAAAGGTGGACATTGGTTTTAACAAAGCGAATCTGCTTAACCTGTTGCATACAATCAATCTCAACCCCAATGCTGAAGCATTCCGAAATGAGCTGCTTCAACATACTGAAATAGTCGGTGCGAGCTATGCGAACCGACTTCCCCCAAACCTGGATTGGAATTCAGTGTTTCGCCCAGAAGGTAATGAGCAAGATCATTTGTTTTATATGTATTTCGCCGACCAGGATCACCTGAAAACGATGGGGTATACCATGACCAGGGGCCGGTTTTTTAGCCGTGATTTCCCCAGCGATAGTACAGCAGTCATTCTTAACGAGGCCGCAGCCAAACAATTAGGTTGGCAAGAGGACTTTGAAGGAAAATCGCTTGTTGGTTATTTCAACAGTCCGGAAGGAACCACGGTGCGTGTCATTGGTATCATGAAGGACTTCAATTTTGAAAGCTTGAAAAATACGGTGAAACCCATGGCAATTTTGTTGGGGCCATCGCCTAACTACGAAATGGCAATACGCGTCACGCCGGGCAACACACAGGAGAAAATAAAAATCATTGAAAGTCTTTGGAAAAAATATGCGCCGCAGGCTCCATTCGAGTACTCTTTCCTGGACGAAAATTTCGATGCGCAATTCAGGGCTGAGCAACGCATGGGTAACATTATTCTGATCTTCACCTGCCTGGCTGTATTGATTGCCTGCCTCGGACTGTATGGTCTTGCTTCTTTTACAGCCGAACAACGCTCCAAAGAGATCAGCATTCGCAAAGTAATGGGTGCCACGGTAGGACAAATGATGGTTCTCCTTTCAAAGGACTTCACAAAACTCGTGGTGATCTCTTTCCTAATTGCCATACCCTTTACCTGGTATGCCATGAACCAATGGTTGCAGGGGTTTCCTTATCGGATTGGTTTTGATGCTTTCGCTGTGCTGATTGCTGGTGTATTGTCGGTGGCCATTGCCATCTTCACCATTAGTTTTCAGGCCCTCAAGGCCGCCATGGGTAACCCGGTAAATTCTTTGCGAAGTGAATGACCGTATTAAACAAATTTCGCTGATGGTTTCTGTCCCTCCGGCACCCGCCAGGATCCGACATTCGCTGCGCATCGAAAATGCTTGCGAAAGAAATATAATAAATTAAGAATCTTAGGTAGGGAATAGGGGTATTGTTACCGCAAGTTGTCCTAACCTTAAATAAACTAAATACTATGCTTAACACGCAGAAAAACCTACTTGCATTCGGTCTATTGGTATTCTCAGCGCAACTTTCAGTGGCCCAGGAGATTAACCGCGACCTGAAATCATTCAGCAAAATAATTGCTTCGCCCAGGGTGAATTTGATCCTTGAAAAAGGTGAAGAGGAAAGTATCCGGCTGATCTACACCAACGTTTCCCCTGACAGGATCAACATCAAAGTTAAGGGTAAAACATTGCACGTCTATCTTGATGATGCAAAAGTGATAGAAAAGACAGAACACAACATTCCAAACGGAAGGAGAAGCATATACAGGGATGCATCCGTGACGGCCTATGTTACTTATACGAGCCTGGAGTACCTTGAAATCAGGGGAAATCAGGAATTAACCTGCGATGGTCCGATCCGCGCGAAAAAGTTTACGCTCAAGGCATACGGAGAAAATGAAATCAGACTGGCATCGGTAAAGACTGAATATCTGAAGACCAGCCTTTACGGTGATAATGATTTAAGAATTAGAGGTGGTAAGGCTGAATTTCAGAAGTATAGACTATTCGGAGAAAATCGTATTGATACGCAGGATTTGAAAAGCTATGCCACAACAGCCAATATCTACGGAGAAAGCAAAATTAAGCTTAGCACAGAGGATAATTTAAGAATCAATGCCTTTGGTGAATCGCAAATTTCGAACAGGGGTGACGCGAGCATAAACAGGGGCCTAATTTTTGGCCGAACACAAATCAACCAAGTTAACTGATTTCATTAGGCTTAGTTAAGAATTTGGTAGGGTAATCACTTGCACTTCCATGGCAATTCAGGAAATCTTAATCAATAGGTAAATCCAATCATCAGAGAAGCTCTCCATCGCTCGCGGTAATGGTCTTTGGCAAAAGAAAAAGAAATTGGCCCTATTGGTGAGCTGAAGCCTACGGCGCCGCCGTAACCAAACCTGCTGTACCGGTCTCCTAATTTTCCGACGTCTGCATTCGGATAGATCCACGTAACAGGATGTTCAGCATCCAGGTAGTTGAAAATTCCCTGCAGGTATAGGTTGTTTCTTACCTTATACTGCAGTCCTAATTTTGCATAGAAGTAATTCGCTAAACCAAATTCTCTGGTCCCAACCCCCAGATATTCGTTTGCGTTAATCACGCCCGGAGTAAAACCCCCAATGAAATCATAGTCACCAAGGTTTAGCGTATTGGCCGGCAGGTTAGAAAGCCTCAGCCGCATTTTCCCCAGCAGTGACAGCCTTTGGTTTAGCGGAATAATCGGAAGAATCATGACATCAGCGGCAGAAATACTGGATGTAAATAACAGTTCACCCAGCTCTTCATCTCGTATGGTTAACGTATCGCCAAATTCCGCCTTACCACTACTCCTCGTCGTCTTAGATAACCTGATTTCTGATTTGAAACCCTTTGTCGGAAAATAACGATCGTTCATATTGTCAAATTGATAATAGAGTGAAAATGCCGTGCTGCTGTATTGAATTTTGGATATAGATCTCAAGAACTCGTCTGCAATTTTTGGTTTAAGACCCATATAGCTCAGCTTAGCTTCAACGCCAAAAGCACTGCTTTGAAACTTCGTTGTTTGCAACCTCAATCCTGCCGTCGCATAATTAGTAGAAAAAAGGCTATTCAAATTTCCAATGCTATCATAGGCTGGCAGCTCATTTTTTAAATAGACGCCAGTCGTCTGCAGGGCAACGTTTTGATTTTTGCCCACGTATTTGAAGTAATCGATGGTGACCCGTGGATAGGATGCGAGGTCCGCCTCAAGAATTAAACGGCTTCTTTTCAACAACACGTTGCGGAGTGTTGCATTTGCAATGATTCCTCCCTTGTTTTCCGAATCATAGTGATACGAAAATCTAAGCTGGCTTCGGGGGTGCTCTACTACGCTAATCTTCAGGATCCGATGACCTTTAGGGCCCAATATTTCATACCAGATTTTTTCAAAGTAAAGCGTACCGTAAATTAACCGAATCCTTTCCTCAATATGATCAATAGATACTGAAGTACCAGTTTTTACCTGCAGTTTTCCAAGAACAAATTCCTTTTCAATAACATCGGTTCCCTCCACCTGTACATCATCAAAAATGTATTCATTTTGAATTACCGGTTTGACTACTGTCCGTGGCGGCCCAAATTGACGGAGCGAATCAGCCAGATGCCTGAATATCTCTACATAAGCTTTTCCAGCCTCCTCCCCCCGTTCCAGAATTTGAGAGGCCATATTAAAACTCCCCGTAGCGAAGCCATCAAGATTAGGTTGTATCAATACGTTGCACATCGCCAACTGTTGCCTTGAATCCATCGCACTGGTAATAAAAGCGGCCTGACTAAGAATAGAAACTGCAGAAGTAAGGTTCTCTTCCGGATCCAGATCATTGCTTACAAAAACGCCGATGATAATATCTGCGCCCATATCAATTACCTCGGATACTGGCATATTTCGAAGCAACCCACCGTCTACAAGCAAATGATCGTCGATCCTTACCGGAGTAAATATGGATGGTATAGCCATACTGGCCCGCATTGACATGGCCAGGGAGCCTTTGTTCAATAGCAATGGTTCACCCGTAACTATATTAGATCCAACACAGGCAAACGGAATTGGCAAATTGTTAAAATCAGTAATACCATGCACTGGTCTGGTAAGGCTTGAAAACAATTCCATTAAGCCCTGACCCTCAATGATTCCTTTTGGCAATTGTAGTTTCTTACCCTTAACATAAAAGTCAAGCAAGTAGCGGCCATAATATGGCTTCTCTTCAAAAGTGACTTTGTCAAAAGGAATCCTGTTAGACAGCAGTTCACCCCAATCCAAACGCTTAACAAGTGCCTTCAGCTCAGCTGCAGAATAACCAGCGGCATATAGCCCGCCAACAATGCTGCCCATGCTGGTACCCGTAATATAATCGGGGGTAAGACCAGCTTCTTCCATGGCTGCAAGAATGCCAATGTGGGCAATTCCCTTGGCTCCGCCCCCGCTCAGCACCAACCCTACTTTTGGCCGTTGTTGCTGCCCAAAACTATTGGCGGCAATCAAACAACATAAGCCAATGAAAAAAAATGTTTTGATTTTACCGGTGCGAAGAAAATGGTTATTATACGTAAGATCCATTTGCTTTTTGAAAATAATTGTTTCACGTACGCTCTTGATGGGGTCTGAATATTCAAATGATCATCATCAAAAAAGTTATCCTATCTCAGCCCATAACATAGGCCTGATAGGAAAGAATAACTAAATAACAAAAAAATTAATGAATTTTTTCAGGTGATATTTAACCTCTCCAGGTTTAATTGCCTTTGAGGATCCTGCCCCATCGCCAACCAGTCTGAATTTCTAAACCGTATCACGCCACAGGGCAAGTGGGCAAAGTTTACATCTTCAGCCCGCTGTTGTACTTGTTTTATCCATGCAATTTTTCACTAAGATTCTTAAGGATTTATTAGCAATTTTATGAAAATATTGAGAGTTTAACCCCAAGGCATGAAAAAAATTTACAAACGAGTTAGGGGATATGTTATAGTTCCGTCGCTTGAAACAAATATCTACCTCCTCCACGTTCTTTATCTTGCTTTATTAATCATTTATCCCATTGCGGTCGAAGATCTGGGATTCCCGCAATCATTTCTTACAGTGCTACTTGCCTTTTTTATTCTTTTTACCATGTTCCTGCCGGATAGAATCAATTATCTGGTTTTAATTGTTGGGACTGTTGCAATTGTGTATCTCTTTTTTTACATGGAACAGCAATACGATGTGTACTCATTTTACTATTTTATAAAATCCGTCCTGCTATTCCTGCTCGCTGTTTCAATTTTCACTGCAATGGTACTGGAGATCATAAAATCGGAAATATCCTTACGGCTGCTGTACCTGAGTATAGATTGCTACCTTATGCTTGGACTTTGTTTTTCATTCCTCTTGCGTTCCATGCATTTTATTGACCCTAGTTCTCTCAATTTTCCTGTCTCTGATGAATTCAACCACATCTATATGGCCTTCATTGTACTCACCAGTACGGGATTGGGTGATTTACTCCCGACTACTTTGCCGACCAAAGCCGTTGTCATATTAAACGGACTCCTGGGGCAAATATATCTCACTTTCTTCGCGGCTGTTATTGTTGGCAAATTCCTCGCAAAATCAATGAAATCATCCTAACACATTTTATCACGCTGATTGTGGGTCCATCTACCGGTTGCCGCATTCAACAGGTCGCATGCTTTAAGGAAATTTCCCGGTTGCATCCCAATGCCTTACACTGCCACACCATTCTTAATATATCTTTCTACCATCCTATTTTATTACTTTTGCGGCCATATCGATGGTCTATCCCGTAGAAGATATTATTCCTCAGCTCAGGCATACGCTGGCCCGGCATCCAGTTGTCATCCTGCAGGCCCCGCCCGGCGCTGGGAAGAGCACAATTCTTCCCCTGAAACTCTTGCATGAGCCATGGATAGAAGGTCGTAAAATAATCATGCTGGAACCACGCAAGCTGGCAGCCCGATCGGTTGCACATCGCATGGCCAGCTTATTAGACGAGGAAGTGGGTGAAACCATTGGTTACAGGGTACGTTTTGAAAATGTTACCAGTAAGCGTACACGGTGTGAAGTAGTTACGGAGGGCATTCTGACAAGGATGCTTCAGTCAGACAACGCACTGGAGGACGTTGCGCTTGTCATCTTCGATGAATTTCATGAACGCAGTCTGCACGCTGATCTTGCTTTAGCGCTATGCCTTCAGGTACAACAAGTACTTCGCAACGATTTGCATATCCTTATTATGTCCGCTACATTGGAAGGCGAGAAACTTTCCGCGTTGTTGAATAATGCGCCCGTCATTTCCAGTACAGGCAAGCAGTATCCCGTAAGCATTCTCTACGCACCAGCAGACAAAGGTGTTTTCATCGCTGCCGCTACGGCCCGCGTAATCCGCAAGGCACTGCGGGAACAACAGGGTGATATACTCATCTTTCTACCTGGTACAGGTGATATCCACCGAACCGTTGCGTTGCTGGAATCAGAAGATCTCCAGGCCAGTATTCATCCGCTATACGGTGACCTCCCCTTTAAAAAGCAACAGGATGCAATAATGCCACATCCACAAGGTCTGCGAAAGATCGTGCTGGCGACGGCCATCGCGGAAACATCGCTAACCATAGAAGGCATTACCACTGTGGTCGACAGTGGCTATGCGCGCGTACCCAAATTCGATCCGCGCAGCGGCCTTACCCGATTAGAAACAATCCGCGTTACCCGCGATGCTGCAGCGCAACGCGCCGGACGTGCAGGACGCCTAGGCCCCGGGATATGTTATAGAATTTGGCCTGAAAATATGCAACATACCCTGCAACCCACCCGCCAGCCAGAAGTCCTGGAAGCTGATTTAGTGCCGCTCATGCTGGAACTTGCAAACTGGGGTATCAAAGACATTGATGAACTCACATGGATCACATCACCCCCGGCAGGTGCGGTAGGTCAGGCAAAAGAATTATTACAACAGCTGGGAGCCCTTGATGAAAATAGTATTACCAGGCGTGGGAAGGAAATGCTGAAACTTCCTACGCATCCCCGCATCGCCCATATGCTTTTAGAAGCTAAAGAAAATACAGCGCTGGCTACAGACATCGCGGCATTGCTGGAGGAACGCGATCCGCTGACAAAAACTTCAGGGACGGATTTATCACTGCGCGTTGAAATGCTCAGAAAATGGAGGGGTGGCGAACGTGTTGGAGGGGACCGCAACATGCTGGACAGAATTGAAAGACTGGCGGCATTCTGGCGAAAACATTTCAGGATCAGTATAGATAACAAACTTCCCACAGATACTGATGTCGGAATGCTTTTGGCAGAAGCCTATCCGGAACGTATTGCCCGGCAGCAGGAAAAGCATGGCTCACGCTATAAGCTGGCAAACGGAAGGGTCGTGCGCTTACCCGATCACGACCCATTGCTGAGACAACCATGGCTTGCTGTCGCGCAACTGGATAGTGGCGGGAGTGAGGGGAAAATATTTATGGCTGCACCACTGCATGAGGCCGACTTGCTCCGCCGTGCAACCGAACATGAAGTTATCAACTGGAGCCGCGAGAAAGGCATGATCAATGCGGTGACAGAAAAACGGATAGGTAGCGCGGTGCTTTCCAGTAAACCGCTTGCGAAAATTCCTGATCACATCCGCATAGACTTGCTCTGCAATGCCATTCGCGAAGAAGGACTAAAATTATTGAACTGGACTGAAGTACAAGATGCATGGCAAGCGCGCGTGATGAGCTTGCGCGCATGGAGAAAAGATGAAGCATGGCCCGATGTAAGTGAAGAGCATCTGCTGCTCAACGTTGACAAATGGCTCGCCCCAGTTCTGATGAGCGTCAGTAAACGACAGGACTTCAGCCGGCTTGATCTGAATACGATACTACCAGGCATCCTTCCCTGGGAGCTTGGAAACAAACTTGATCACCTTGCACCTTCCCGGCTCGCTGTGCCCAGCGGATCCATGATCAAATTGCACTACTCCTTGCATGGCGATCCTCCTGTGATGGAAGTCAGGCTACAGGAAGTTTTTGGCCTGGTAGAAACGCCAACGGTAAATGAGGGCAGGAACAAAGTATTGATGCATCTGCTTTCGCCAGGATACAAACCGGTGCAGGTAACCCAGGATCTGAAAAGTTTCTGGCATACAGCGTACCACGAAGTACGCAAACAGATGCGAATGCGTTATCCCCGCCACCATTGGCCGGAAGATCCCTGGACGGCCGAAGCCGTGCGTGGCGTGAAGAAGAAATTATGAGGTTTACGGGCTAAGCTTCACCAAATATTTTTCCAGATATTCATTCAACTTCTTGCGTCGATATTGCATGATAAAACGCGGATGCGCGAGTGGAATTATTTTTTTAAAGAATTTATGATCTGCATTCAGCTTGTTAAGAAAGTCAAAGTTTTTTCCCTCTCCCAGACAGTAACACGTCTCGGTATTTATACCGAAGTTTATGGTGGCCTTCAGTGAATAAACAATGAATCCTTTGACACTTTCCTGTAATTCCCTAATATCATAATAATTCAGATTTTTACCTTCCTTTATAAATCCAAGTGGACAGACAGAACTAAAATAGAACTTGCTATAAAACTGAACCGGCCCTCCGAACGCCTCAATCATCGTATAAATGAAATCAGCAGATAACTCTGGTTTTTTCAGTAGGGTGTTGGAAATTCCGCAATGCTTTTCAAGTTTCACCGGATCTGTGAAGGGAATGCCGGTAAGTCCGGCACCAAACCTTCCCGGATTTATACCCAGGATCAAAATCCGCTCTCGTTCATCACTATAATAGTGTTTATAAAATTTACGGCAAAGTTCAAAAACGTGCTTGTCATGATATGGATTGAGCACTACTACGCCTTCCGGCAGCGGTGTAGAAATATCAACGTCTTGAAAGAAGTTAAGGACGTGATCGGCAAAGGTCATTGTGTTGAATTGAATTCAAGGGCAAGTATAAAAACCCACTCCTGTCTTTTATTTCTACTCACTCTTTCCACGAATGGACTTAAACTCAGAGCCCGTTTTCCATTGAGGCCAATTTTCCGCAAAGGACAACTGCTTGCCTAACTGAAACAGTAACGATGCATCTTCCACCACCCCGTCTAAATCCCAGTGTTCCGCATCGAATTCATCATCGGGCTGATGATAGCGGTTGTTATAGTAATCCTCGCTTTGCTGCAATCCATATTCCTTTCCTTTTGCTGCATGATCAATTCCCCCTTCAACAAACAAAGCC
>JAOUDZ010000207.1 GCA_029858965.1 Cyclobacteriaceae bacterium | reverse complement strand
CGGGAAAATATTTACGGTGGCAAAAGGAGGTAATGATTCGGAAACTATATCATTGGGTAGCGGAAATGGTGATGGAATCGCAAACCCTGGTGAATCGATAGTACTGCTGGTAAAAGATCAAAATAAATACTGGCGAACAGATTCATTTTCCCCGGATCCGTACATCAACCCATTTGGGATCAACATCAGAATGTCGGACTACTGGGGTAACTATGATCACGTAGGTGGCTCCGCCAAGTATGATATCCCATTAATATCTTCAGATTGTCCGGAGAATCATGTCATTGATTTCTTTGCTGAATACTGGCTGCCGGATAGTCCCCTCCATATCATAAAACAAGGCGTGATCAAAATAACAGTGCAAGGTAAGGACACTACGCCACCACAAATCCGTTGGGTTCAAGCCCCTGGCGATAACACAATACAGGTTAAAGCATACGATGGCTCAAAAATTCAATCCGTTAAGGCAAAACTCCTGCCGGCGGAAGACCCATCAAAATCTTTTGAAATTGAATTGAACGATGATGGCACTTCAGGCGATAGAACGGATTCTGATAATGTATTCGGAAATAAAATTCCAGACCAGAAATTTGGTATCTATCGCATAGACATTATAGCAACAGATTCCTTTGGACACACAATAATCCGGGAGTCCGATGAAACTTTTGTATTTCATTGAAAGGCGCTTTTAAACAATATAGGATATAGATATGCCCAGACTATTACTAACCACTTTCGCGATTATCCATCTTGCCGCAGGCATACGCTGTACTGCACAGGACGTAACGGAGCTGAAGCTAAAGGACTACCGTCCGAAATCTATTTACCGTGTGCCGGAAACGAGAATCAAGAAAGCAAAGTTTCCGGTAATCGATATGCACTCCCACGCCTATGCAAAGACAGATGAAGAACTGGCGCAATGGGTGAAGACCATGGATGACGCAGGTATTGAAAAGACCGTGATTTTAACAGGCTCGACCGGTGCCAGGTTTGACAGCCTTTATGCCAAATATTCGATGTATCCTGGTCGTTTTGAACTCTGGTGCGGATTTGATCTGGTTGGTTACAATGAACCTGGATGGCGTGAAGCGGCAGTGAAAGAACTTGAACGATGTGCAAAAGTCGGAGCGCGTGGCGTCGGCGAATTGAGCGATAAGGGTTTGGGCCTGCGCTTTGCGGGTGGGTTTGGACCCCACATCAATGACCCGCTAATGAAACCCCTGCTACAAAAATGTGCGGCGCTGCAATTGCCCATCAATATTCACGTTGCCGAGCCATATTGGATGTACCTGCCCATGGATTCCACCAATGATGGGCTGATGAATGCTTATAAATGGAGAATTGATTTGACGAAAAAAGGAATTCTTAACCATGCTGCGTTAATCAAAACGCTTGAAGATGTAGTCCGGGACAATTCCCGGACTACATTCATTGCCTGTCATTATGCAAATTGTGAATATGACCTTTCTATTTTGGGCACACTGCTGGACAAATATCCCAACCTTTATGCTGATGCTGCCGCGCGCTTCGGAGAGACTTCTGCGATACCCAGGTACATGGCTTCATTTTATGAAAAGTATCAGCATAAACTCTTATACGGTACAGACAATCAGCCTAATGCTGAGATGTACGAAATCACATTTCGTATTTTGGAAACCTTAGATGAACACTTCTACTATAATAGCACTTATCATTGGCCGTCGCACGGGTTTGGATTGAAGGATAATATCTTAAAAAAGGTATACCAGGGTAATGCTAAAAAGTTACTGAAGAAGTAACGATGTAAATACAAATTCAAGAAAACACCATCTTCTTTCAATGTTCACAGGTCTTTGGTAATGTATGAGACCATATCGCGTATGTGCTGATCGGATAATCCATCCAGCAGCCGTTCAGGCATCATGGAAATCTTCTGCTCCTCCATATCCTTTACCTGATCAATCGAAAGCGTGATTTGTCCAACACTATACGGTTGAATGATAATGGTTGACCCACTGCGCCCCTTAATGCTTCCCAGCAAACTACGTCCATCGGTTGTCGTTATACGGTACGTACCATAGCCCTCACGTATATAAGCACCGGGATCAATAACATGGGTAAGAAAGTCGCTGATGTTCTTTCTGTCGTAGCCGGTCAGGTCAGGGCCAAGACTGGCTCCATCTTCAAAAAGACGATGGCATCTCCCACACATGCTGTTAAAAATAAGCCGGCCCGCCAATGGATCCCCGGCTCCTGATTTAAGCAACTGTGAAACCCTGGTGATCTGATTACTCTTTTCAGCTGGCGAAGTCGGCATCATTTCAGGCCACAACTTCACAACAGTGTCGGTGATATCAGGGTCACTTAACAGCGTAAGCTGACGGGCTACCTCGAACGGTACGTCGGTTTTGCTTATTGTGTGCGCTATAAATTTTTCGCCTGGCTTTTTTTCGCGGGCAATGGCATTCAGAAGCTGAGCAGCCCAGGGTTTTCTGCTGGCAAATAAGGCGAGTGCAGCGGCGCGCACAAAGGGATCTGCCCGGAGTTTATCAGGGTAGGCACCAACAACCCGGGATCCAATTTTCGGATTATTGTATCTCATCAGAGCCTCAAGGGAACCTTGCTTAATTGCAGCCGATGATTGGCCACTTTCCATTAATTTCAATAGTACAGGAACCGATTCCGGCCGATTAACTTCACCAAAAATCCGGATATACGACAATCGCTCACCAATTGCTGCATGATCATCCGCAATAGTCACCAACGCTTTGTCTATTGCTTCTTGCTGTCCCTGGCGCAAGGCAAGGGCCAACGACTCCTTTTCAAATTCAGCCTGAAAGGGTTGTAATGCCTTGACTAATTCAGCAGATAATGCTGTAACATCACGACCCCTGAGCCCTTCCTGCAAACCATTGATTAACGGCCCGGCTTCTTTAACAGAAGGCGCCAGCTTCAATAAGTGCGAACAGGCGGCGTAATTCTGATCGCCCCCCGCAATAACCCAGCGCTGCATCAGCCGCCCCAGAATAGTCTGTATTACGGTTTGTTTCTCCCAGATTGATGAATTCTCAAACATTGCCAGTACGTCTTTTCTATCGGACACAGCTTTCGATTCCAACGCCCACCATAGCTGCAACGGAATGTCAGCATCATCGGTATCATCATGATGCATAAGAAGGTTTTTAATAATGGGTATCGACTGGACTCCAGGTAGTCGTTTTGCCGTGGCCGCCAGCTGGCTTCTGACTTCAGCGTGAGGTTCTACCGATGCCAGCCTGGAAAGTTCCACGGAAATTGCCGGGGAAACTTTATTTTCA
>JAOUDZ010000206.1 GCA_029858965.1 Cyclobacteriaceae bacterium | reverse complement strand
TTGCACTTGTGACTTGAGCACGGCATGTAATTATATATGTAATTAAATATGTAATTATTGGGAAATGAATTCTATTAAACCAAACTACTGTACATGACTGCAGTGAACGCTTATGCTGCCCCGAAGGCAAAATCTCCGCTTGCCCCTTTTGCATTTGAAAGAAGGGAAGTTGGAGAAAACGATGTGCAAATCGATATTTTATATTGTGGTGTTTGCCATTCCGACCTCCACCAGGTCCGGGATGAGTGGGGAAAATCTATTTTTCCAATGGTACCGGGTCACGAAATCGTCGGAAGGGTTACCAGTGTGGGTAATAAAGTGAAGAAATTCAAGGCGGGCGATTTGGCCGGCGTTGGATGCTTTGTGGATTCCTGCCGTGTCTGCTCGAATTGTATGGCCGGCCTGGAGCAATATTGCGACAACGGAATGAGTGGCACATATAACAGCTATGAGCGGGATGGAAAAACACCTACATACGGAGGCTATTCAACCAATATTGTCGTGGACGTAAATTACGTCTTAACTATCGCAGACAAACTACCGCTGGCGGGCGTAGCGCCGTTATTGTGCGCGGGGATTACAACCTATTCACCCCTGCGTTATACCAGGGTGGGGAAGGGCCACAAAGTAGCCGTACTGGGCCTCGGTGGATTGGGACATATGGCCGTTAAGTTTGCCGCATCATTTGGAGCGGAAGTAACCATGCTCAGCAGCTCAAAGTCAAAGGAAGTGGATGCGAAAAAGCTTGGGGCCCATCATTTTATATTGACCTCAGATGAGGGAAAAATGAAGGGCGTCAGGAATCACTTTGATTTTATACTCAATACGGTTTCCGCACCACACAATTACACCGCCTATGTTAATTTATTAAGAACCAATGGTACGATGATCGTAGTAGGTGCTCCATCCGATCCGTTGGCGGTGCCAGCTGTTAATCTTATTGCCAAACGGAGAAGTATCATGGGCTCATTAATCGGAGGAATAGCAGAAACACAGGAGATGCTCGATTATTGTGCGCAGCATGCCATAGTTTCAGATGTAGAAGTTATTGATATGCCGTATATCAATACCGCCTATGAACGTATGCTGAAGAACGATGTCAAATATCGTTTTGTAATTGATTTGGCTTCGCTGAAGAAATAGGATTAACCAATTCGTAAACAATGATGGTTTGGTGCGAATGCGTACCGGGATGATAGATTTCACTTTAGGAAGGGGTCGACCATCAATTAATCCTTTCTATTTCTTGCATAGGGATGAAGGTACCATAAACTTCATGCAAAGCAGCGGATACGCTTCTTTCGCGATGTCAGGTAGGCCGGCGCCGTGTAAGCAGATGCACGAGAATATTCGGCCCTTGTCATCTTTTATGGTTTTGCGTTCATTCCCCATACATAGGGAATTGAGATAGAAAATAATTATTTTTGTGCATAACTTTTTTGACCTTGTACACCAGCATCATTAAGCCTTTTTTCGACAAAGTAATTGCACTTCTTATCCTGTTGCTGACCTCACCACTCTTATTGGTTATCGTGATGCTTTTGTACGTCGCGAATCAGGGGAAGGTGTGGTTTAAGCAGGGCCGTCCAGGAAAAAATGGGCGTATATTTACCGTTATTAAGTTCAAGACGATGTCGGATGAAGTGGATGGTCAGGGTCACTTGCTGCCGGATGAAAGACGACTTACCGCTATTGGAAAGTTCATACGCAACACGTCCCTGGATGAGTTACCGCAGCTTTTTAACGTTTTGCGTGGAGAGATGTCCTTTGTAGGCCCAAGGCCATTGCTGGTTGAATATTTGCCACTGTACAACGAAGAACAGCAAAGGCGACATCTCGTAAAGCCGGGAATTACAGGATGGGCACAGGTAAACGGTCGAAATACAGTCTCCTGGCCGCAGAAGTTTACCTTCGATGTCTGGTATGTAGACCATATTTCATTTTTATTAGATATAAAAATTTTACTTTTAACGGTAATGAAGGTATTTAAAGCTGAAGGTATCAGCAGTACTACTTCTGTAACAATGGAGAAATTCCATGGCAACAACTAAGTTTATCTTGCTGGGTGGAGGAGAGCATGCACGCGTGGTCCTTGATTGCCTGCTGAGCAATGGTGAAAACGTTGTGGCGCTGTTTGATCCAAAATATACCGATCATCTATTTGGTGTTCCGCAGCGGGGTGAATATGATCCACAGACGGAGCCTGATGCCGCCGCCATCATTGCGATTGGTGATAATGCTACGCGCAAGCGTGTTGCATCAAGGACAAAACACACATTCGCCAATGCGTTTCATACCTCGGTGATCTTTTCGCAGCATGCAACGCTGGGCACCGGGAACATGCTTTTGCACGGAGCCATCGTCCAGGCTCAAACGACTATTGGAAACCATGTCATCATTAACACCGGTGCTCAGGTAGATCATGATTGCGTTGTAATGGACTACGTTCATCTTGCTCCCGGCGCAATACTATGCGGTAACGTGCACGTTGGTGAGGGGGCTTTTGTGGGTGCCGGCGCTACGATCATTCCGGGAAAAAAAATTGGCGCATGGTCTACAATAGGCGCGGGGGCCGTGGTGGTGGATGACATCCCTGATTATGCAGTAGCCGTTGGAAATCCTGCAAAAGTTATCAAATTCAACAAGCCATGAGGGAGCCCCTACTCATTTACGGTGCCGGAGGCTTCGGCCGTGAAGTTCTCTCACTGGTGAATGCTATAGATGGCTTTCAGGCTTCCGGTTTCCTGGATGATGGGGTACCGAAAGATACGGTTGTTAATGGAATGAAAGTACTGGGTGGACTGGAGGTTTTAGAATCGTTTGACCATATCGTTAATCTGGTTCTGGCCATCGGAGACCCGGCGGCGAAAGCCTTGTTGGTAAGTAAGCTTGATCTTTCGCGCATCCGATTTCCAATCCTGCGGCACCCTTCTGTAATAATACAGGATGAAGCGACAGTGAAAATTGGGGTAGGAAGTATCCTTTGTGCAGGAAGTATCTTCACTACAGATATCCGTATCGGGGATCACGTTTTAGTTAATTTGAATTGTACCATCGGGCATGATACGTCCATAGGACACTACACGTCGCTTATGCCGGGCGTCAATGTGGCGGGCGGCGTTGCAATCGGTGATGCCGTGTTGATTGGTTCCGGATCAAATATTTTGAATCAAGTCCGTATTGGTGATAAGAGTATCGTAGGCATGGGTTCCGTGGTAATTCACAATGTGGAAGCGGGTGCTACAGTTGTTGGTGTTCCGGCCAGGGGTATAGGGCATAGGGTGTAGGGTATAAGGT
>JAOUDZ010000205.1 GCA_029858965.1 Cyclobacteriaceae bacterium | reverse complement strand
CGGCAAAAAGAATAGACAATAAAATAACCGTTACTGCAATCCGCCAGCCGTGAAATCGACCAGAAGGTTTTTTAGGATATATCCAGATTCTTTTGCCCTCCTCATCTACAGTGGCAATACTATCACGAAACTCCTCATCCGTCGCATACAGGTCCTCATGGCTTTCACCCTTCACTTTCTCCTCCATCTGATCATTCATTTTTCCACCATTCTCCATGCCTGTTTCCCATTGAGCGTTCCATCCTTATACGTTAATCCTTATAACCCTATAACCCTATTTCCCTTATACCCTATACCTTATACCTTTATACCCCATTCCCTTCCCGCATGCCGTTAACCATCACTACAACGCGGCCTCTTCTTTTGCAGTACTATCCGACTCAACAGGCACAGCCTTGAATAATTCCCCTTGGGGTGCTTTCGCATCGACAGGATTGGTACCCTGCAAGCTCATGACAAAGAAAGTTAATTCCTTCACATTCAGCGGGCTCATGGTTTTACCCCAGGCAGGCATTCCTTTTTCAACCACACCGTTCTTGATGGTCTCGTATATCTGTTTTACATCTCCGCCGTGCAGCCAGAATTCGTCTGTAAGATTCGGGCCGATCGCATTTCCACCACCATCATTTCTATGGCATGAGCCGCAACTGTTGCTCATGTAAACAGCCTTTCCTTTTTCAATGATCGCCGCATCATTTGTGTAAACCAATCCAGCTTCATCTACTTCCGCCTGCGGCTGTGATGCTGTTAACCTGCGCGACTGTTCGGCTGCTACGGCTAGCTCATGTTGATACTCCTCTTCCTGTAACGGCAGGGTATCAGAAAAGTGATAAACAAAGATATAAACGGCAGCCCAAACTATGGTTCCAATGAACAACCATGTCCACCAGGGTGGTAGGTGATTATCAAGCTCCTTGATACCATCGTAATTGTGGCCAAGATCAATCGACTTCTCCTGTTCAACCGGTACCGCTGCATTTACTTTTTGAATAAATCCAGCCCACCAGCTGATCTTCGGTTCATACGAAACGCCACGGCGCTCCGCGTTCTCCTTTTCCGCCTCCTCCGTCAACATATTCAGGATCTTGATCAGATAAATGGCGACAAAGCCGACCAATATTATAACGACAAACACAAACGCCATTACCAGATAGACCGGTAACATTGGATCGCTGGCAGGATCATCCCAGAAAGTCTTTTTTACAGGCTCAGCCTCTTGCGCCCATGCGTTAAGCGTTGAAAGAATCGATAAAATAAATAATACTGCTTTTCTCATGGCCTTACTGTTTACAATTAGATTTTCCTTTTTCAATACTTGCATCATCCATGGGCAACATTTTCATCTTTTCAATAAATTTCTTATCCGTGGTCAATACCCACCAGAGCAGCAGGAAAAAAAATACAAAGAATATTATGAAAGAGATTATCGGCCAAATGGCGACGTTCTCAATGCTTTGGAGTACGTTTTTGTACATGATTCTATATTGTTATTTTGAAATTAGTATGCGTTACCTGTCGTTTATGTGATGTGCCCTCACTGTTCCAACTGCGTCGTTTTTACCGCTTTGATATCTTTTCCAAGGCGCTGCAGATAGGCAATGACAGCAAGGATTTCTGCATCTGCCGCCACGTCAATTCCATCGGCCTTGAGCGTCGCTACAATTCCATTAGCCTGTTTTTCAAGATCATTGTTCGCCTCACTTTCATACCCTGGTGCATATGGCACGCCTACAGTTCGCAGTGCACTAATCTTTCCGGCTGTACTCCCCTTGTCAAGACTTTGCTCGAAAAGCCAGGGATAGGCAGGCATGATCGAACCGGTGGATACCGCATCAGGCGCAAGTAGATGGTTGAAGTGCCAGGTGTTGGAGTATTTTCCATTCGTGCGCTGTAAATCAGGGCCCGTCCGTTTTGAGCCCCAAAGGAAAGGGTGGTCATAAACGTATTCACCTGCCTTTGAGTATTCACCATAACGCTCTGTTTCAGACCGAAATGGCCGAACCATTTGCGTATGGCAGCTAACACACCCTTCACGGATATAGATATCCCGGCCATGCAACTCCAGCGGTGAGTAAGGTTTTACACTGCTAATCGTCGGCACATTGGATTTTATCAGGAATGTCGGTACCATTTCTATTACCCCACCAATCACAATCGCGATCAATGTAAGCACCGTAAACACCACTGGCTTATGTTCAAGTACCCTGTGATGCCATCCGCCCGATGTTTCCGTATACGCCTTCATGAGCGGAGCAGCTTCCGCTTCCTCATTCGCGATAAAATGACCGGAATTTGCCGTTTTGATCAGGTTATAGGTCATGATGATTGCCCCAGTGAGGTATAACGTTCCACCTATTGCGCGAAGCCCGTGCAAGGGAAGAATCTGAACAGTGGTTTCTAAAAAGTTCTTGTATACCAGGAATCCATCAGCACCAAATTCTTTCCACATCAAGCTTTGCACAACACCCGATACGTACATCGGCAAGGCATAAAAGATGATGCCCAGGGTGCCAAGCCAGAAATGGGTGTTGGCAAGTTTTGTAGAATAGAGTTTTGTATTCCACATCCGTGGTGTCATCCAATACAGGATCGCAAAGATCATAAAGCCGTTCCAGCCCAGACCACCGACATGAACGTGTGCCACAATCCAATCCGTGAAATGCGCGATGGCATTAACATTCTTAAGAGACAATAGCGGGCCTTCCAGCGTAGCCATACCATAAGCGGTAACGGCAACCACCATAAACTTTAAAACAGGATCCTCGCGTACACGGTCCCAGGCGCCGCGCAGTGTCATCAAGCCATTTAGCATCCCGCCCCAGGAAGGTGCAATCAGCATAATCGAGAAAACGACGCCAAGCGATTGCGCCCAATCCGGAAGCGACGTATACAACAAATGATGGGGTCCGGCCCAGATATAAATGAAAATCAATGACCAGAAGTGAATAATGGAAAGCTTGTAGGAATACACGGGCCTGTTGGCAGCTTTGGGGAGGAAGTAATACATGATGCCCAGGTAAGGCGTGGTCAGAAAGAAAGCAACGGCATTGTGGCCATACCACCATTGCACCAAAGCATCCTGCACGCCGGCATACCAGGAGTAGCTCTTAAATAAGGTTACCGGGATTTCAAACGAATTCACCAAATGCAACACCGCTACAGTGACAAACGTGGCAATATAAAACCAAATAGCCACGTACATGTGCCGTTCCCGGCGTTTGATGATTGTGCCGATCATGTTCCATCCAAATACTACCCAGATGATGGTAATCGCAATGTCGATCGGCCACTCCAGCTCTGCA
>JAOUDZ010000204.1 GCA_029858965.1 Cyclobacteriaceae bacterium | reverse complement strand
TGCCGTCTTTCGGGAGGGCACGACCCATCCAGATGGTGCTGTATCCCGCCAGCGTACCAATCTCCAGAATTTTTTTCGCATTGCATGTTCTGGCCAACACTTGCAGGAATTTGCCCTGGTTGGCAGATACGCTAATGGGTGGCAGGTTGGCTGCTGCAATCGATTTGTCCGTATCACGCAAAACTTCATCCTCGCCTCCTAGTAGTTTGCCGATGTAATCATCGACTTTCTTAAAAATTTCCACTTCCATCTTTTTGGTTTATTAAAGTGAATCCCAATATTTCTACGGTGTCATTGTTCAGGTAATTCTCCGGTTTCTGAAAAGAGTACAGCCACAAAACGAGTGCCGGGAAACCGCGAAGCAATGATCACCAAAATCGATGTAATGGGTACTGAAAGGATCATCCCCATCACGCCCCAGATCATACCCCAAAAGGTTAGTGCAAGCAGTACGCCCAGTGGGCTAAGATTAAGCGTCTTTCCCATGACTTTAGGTTCCAGTATATTCCCAACAACGATCTGCACTGCCTGAATAGACAGGAATATCCAGATAAAAATTGAGAAAGACTGAAACTGAAACACGGCAAACGCGGATGGCAAAAGTGTGGCTACCAAAGAACCGACGTATGGAATATAATTCAACAGGAAAATTACGAAAGCCCACAGCACTGGAAAGTCAACGTGGAAAAGCAGGAGTATGAAATACCCTAAGATCGCGGTGAGTATGCTCATCAGGGTCTTAACGTAAACATAGATACGCACGGCGCTGTTGACTTGCGAGACGATGCGTTGAACAGCCCCCAGACGGGATTGGTCAGATAAGAGCAATCGGATTTTTTTTGCAAACAGAGACTGTTCTGCGAGCAGAAAGGCTACATAAATGATAATAAGAAATATGTTTCCCGCCATACCCGAGATACCATTAAGTAAGCCGGTAAGAATAGGATTGAAGTCAAATGACTCAATCCGCTGTACAATCCGCTGTTGTACAATTTCAAAGCCCGGGATTTCCTGAATACTGTTGAGCATAACCCGCAAATTGGCCAGATAAAGGGGCGTACTTTGGCGAATCAACTGAAGATTATACGTGATGATTTCTATGACGCCGAGAATGACAAGAATGACAATGCTGAATGCCAGTAAGGTAATTAACCAGGCAGGCAGCTGACGCCCGCGTATTTTGATCGCGCCACCGGCCACCCGCAATTCGTAAATTAAGTACCAAAGCATAATGGCCAAAATAAGTGGCTGCAGGAAACTGCTGAAATAAACCAGACACAATACGCATAATCCCGCCAGGAAAAAAAGGGCTGCAACGCGTTCGATTGTTATGGATCTGCCTGATAATCTATTTTCTCCCATGGACATCATTACTTAACGCACACCTCAGAAAACTTTCAAAATGATCTGATGCATCTACTGGTCAGGGTGAATATACAACAACTTTTTGGAAGGCCGTAACAAACGCATTGATCATCTGTACCGTTGCAGGTAAAAGGAAAGTCACGAAACCAAAGGCGAATAGTCCCGACGCTGCTGATCCTGTCAGACCACGCCGAGCTAAAAGTTAGATGGGAAGAAAATGAATCTTCAAAATCATAAACTAATGCCCAAACTAATTACCTTGGATGCCGAATCTTTATTCCGGATTTTCTAAACCCTCTTTTACCGATGCTTATGAAATACAGTCGCTTCCTTCCTTGTCTTGTTCTCATATGCTCAAATCTGTACGGACAAACAGCCAAAGATACAGTTGGGACATACCCTGTTATTAAATCTTATGTATGGGGAAATGTCTTTGCCGTTCCCGAAAGAACCTTCAAACCTGACCCCACCTTGAAATATAAGATTGTTATTGATCTGACTGTCGGTCCTAAAAATGAAAAGGATACAGCTGGTTTTAAGGAGGTTAATTGGGGTTTTGGTGAAGTGGGTAGAAAGCTTAATCTTCACGTAGCAGATGGTATTCCTGAAAAGAACATCGACATTGTTGTGGCGGTACATGGATTTGCAATCTTCTCGATGCTGAATAACGAAGCCTATAAAAAGAAGTACGGCGTGGATAATCCAAGTCTGACTGTTATTGATGAATTGAAAAAAGCAGGCGTAAAGTTGATTGCGTGCGGACAAGCCATGCACTTCATGAAGGTCTCCCCAGCGGAACTCATCACCGGGTCTGCCATTGGGCTAACAGCGCAAACCGTGCTTACAGCTCACCAGGCCATGGGGTATTCCCTCCAAATGATAAGGCCTGAGGATTGATTTTCATCTGCGTTCCAGGATAGTACTGTATCTCACCGCTACTAATGGTCCTCTAAAGATTTGAGGCCTACAAATTCACACAAAATTATTATTATTAATTGCCAGAGGCCAGGAACCAAGGCATAAGGTGATGCTGATCCGTCAGTTGCCGGATCCTCATGACAACTTCGCGTTGGTCATGTGAATGCTCCAGCCGAACGAATATTTCTGATGGCATCTGCAAGCCTAAGAGCAGGGAGTAAGCCGAAAATCCCAAGAAGAGTAAGCACAATGAATTCGCATTATGTGTACCTGTCATTGTTCAATTATACCACCCTTTATTGAGAATAAACTTCGTCGGACTGCGCGGATTAAAAATGCGCGGACTAAGAGAATCAGCGTGAATTTCAGGCAACGAAGGGAAGATAAAAATGCAGTTGCGCCCTTGGCCGCTGCCATGACTGTAATCCCAACCCAGGCGCGGCGGCTGGTATACGACAGTCAGCATACAAACCGCCAAAGGCTTCTATTAAAGCGGTCCGAAGGTAACAAACCTGTTCGGGGTGATGCCGCAATCAATACAGCGTATGATTTCGCGGGCGTTGTACGGAACTACTACCAACAAAATTATGGCTACAATTCGTGGGATAACCAGGGGTCAGACCTTGTTCTCAACGTTCACTACAGCCAGCAATACAACAACGCATTTTGGGATGGGGATGAAATGACATTTGGTGATGGCGACGGCAGAATTTTCACTTCATTTGTCAATTCAATTGACGTAACAGCGCATGAACTAACGCACGGCGTAGTTCAAACAACGGCAGGGCTGATATACCAAAGTCAGCCGGGCGCATTGAACGAACACTTTGCCGATGTTTTTGGATCCGTAATCAAACAGGCTTTCAAAAAGCAATCTGCTAAAACGGCTGATTGGCTAATCGGTGATAACATCATGGGGCCGACCCTGAAAGGCCAGGCCATCAGGTCGATGAAAGCGCCAGGCACTGCTTACGACAACCGCCTGATGGGTAAAGACCCACAACCGGATCACATGAAAAACTACTATTCAGGGTCGGCCGACAATTACGGGG
>JAOUDZ010000026.1 GCA_029858965.1 Cyclobacteriaceae bacterium | reverse complement strand
CCCGGTTGCCTTTTCAATTGCTTTGATGAGCAAAAATGTCTTCTTATTGGCAATAATGTCTCCGCCAACCTGCTTTCCGAATTTCTTCGGATCAGCATAGGCGTCCAGCAGATCATCCATTAACTGGAACCCAATACCGATGTTCGTACCAAATTGACGAAGTGCAATGCAGTCCCGTTCGGGAGCGTCTGCCAGTATTGCGCCAAGTTCTAAACTGAATCCCAGGAGGACCGCTGTTTTCGAACGTATCATTTTGATGTATTGCACCTCAGTTACGGTCTTTTCCTTTTCAAATTCCATATCCCACTGCTGCCCTTCGCATACCTCAGCAGCACATTTATTAAACGCGCTTAACACCGGCTTAAATTTCTCAGGGGCAATATTCAGAAACATATCGTAAACCTTGACCAACATCACATCCCCTGCCATAATGGCCGTGTTACTATTCCATTTTTCATGAACAGTGGCCATGCCTCTGCGCAGGGGAGCCTTGTCCATAATATCATCATGCATAAGTGTAAAATTGTGAAAGGTCTCAACTGCAACCGCATATTTCACGATTTGTCTCACATCATTTTTAAACAGCGCATATGAAAGCAGGGTAAGCATCGGACGCAACCTTTTCCCGCCGAGACCCATCAGGTAACGGATGGGTTCATATAACGAGACCGGCTCCCTGCCATATTTTTGTTTCTTGACCTCTAGTTCGATCCAGTCTTGATACTGGGAAAGTATTGTACGCATTGCAGATGATATTATTCTTCCGAAAAGGCATTATTTTGTGCGATGACCAAATCAATCATTCGCTTGTCTATATCCGTTTTTTTAACGCGAATACTAATCTTGTCTCCCAGGGTATATACTTTACGATTCTTTCGGCCAGTGATTCTATAGTTTTTTTCATCGAATTCATAAAAGTCATCGGTCATATCAGCAAGTCTGACCATACCCTCACATTTCGTTTCAACGATCTCTACGTAGATACCCCATTCCGTCACACCTGAAATCAACCCATCAAAGACCTTCTTTTCTGCAGAGGCCATAAATTCAACCTGTTTGTACTTAATGGATGCCCGCTCTGAATCTGCAGCGCGTTTTTCCCGCTCCGAAGAATGGACACACTTTTCTTCATATTCATGCTTACTGAGATGCTTGCCATCATCCAGGTAGTGTTGCAGCAACCGGTGCGCCATCATATCCGGATATCGACGGATTGGTGAGGTGAAATGAGAATAGTGGTCAAATGCCAGCCCAAAATGCCCCTTCACATCCGTAGAGTATTTCGCTTTTGCCATTGTGCGAATGGCCAATTGTTCCAGAATATTTTGCTCTGGCTTTCCTTCAATCTCGCTCATTAACTTATTGAGCGAATCTGAGATAGAGTGCTCCTCTACATTCATCTTGTGCCCGAATTGACGCGCAAATACAGAAAAGTTTTTGACCTTTTCCGGGTCCGGAAAATCGTGAATACGGTAGATATATGTATTTTTTTCCCTGCCTTTGTTCAGGTTGTAGACAAAAGTTGCAACTTGCTTATTGGCCAATAGCATAAATTCTTCAATAAGTTTATGTGCATCTTTCCGTACTTTGGGAATCACAGCAAGAGGTTTCCCCTTTTCATCGAGCTTAAATTTCACTTCTGTTGTTTCGAAATTTACGGCTCCTTTCCTGAATCTTTCCTTTCTCAGCTTTTTGGCGATATCATTTAAAATCCGCAATTCATCGGCTAATACGCCCTGTCCTTGTTCCAAAATAACCTGCGCTTCTTCATAACTAAAACGAACGTTGGAATGAATGATCGTCCGCCCAAACCACTCCTTTCTTATTTTCATCTTGTCATCAATCTCAAACACAGCCGCAAAAGTTAGTTTGTCCTCATGGGGGCGAAGGGAGCACAACTCATTGGATAACCTTTCAGGAAGCATGGGAATAGTTCGATCGACTAAATAAACAGATGTAGCGCGATCATAGGCTTCCTGATCAAGGATTGAATTTGGCTTCACATAGTGCGTAACGTCAGCTATATGAACACCAATTTCGTGATTGCCGTTTTCCAGTTTCCGAAATGAAATTGCGTCATCAAAATCCTTAGCGTCCTCCGGGTCAATGGTAAAAGTCGTCACCTGGCGGAAATCCCATCTTTTCTTTATCTCCGCTTTGGTGATTCCAGCATCTATTTCGGATGACTCGTGGATTACTTTTTCAGAAAATTTAAATGGCAGGTCAAACTCAGCCATAATCGAGTGGATCTCAGCTTCATTTTCTCCTGCCTTACCAAGAATCTGAACGATTTTCGCCTCCGGTTTTTTATCGTCTTGCGACCAGGATGTGACTTCGATGATGACCTTGTCACCACTCTTTGCACCATTAATAAACTCAGGATAAACAAAGAAGTCAGTATGCATCTTCCGATAATCAGGAACTACGAAAGCAAAGCTTTTTGAAAGTTCAACTTTCCCGACATAGCGCGTTCGGTTACGCTTCACGATGCTGGTAACCTTGCCTTCCTGATGTTCACCATGTCGCGTTGAAAAAATTGTTATATTCACGGTGTCACCATCCACTGCCCCACCAAGGTCCCTGCCTTTGATAAAGATATCCGGCTGATCGTTCCCCAGCTTAACGTAGGCAAAACGTGAACTCACATGATCTACAATACCTGTTACTTCCCCGCGCTTTGTTTTGCTCTTAAAACTACCACTGCCAGGTTGTTGGGTGCCCTCTTCCTCCTCCAACTGGTCCATTACTTGCCCCGCGATTTTAATATCATCCTTCTTCTTCAATTGTAATTTCTTAATAATGTGTTTGAGCGAGTAGGTATTACCTGATCCATCGTTAAGCAAAGCGGTGATGGCCGATTGCAAAATCGCCCTACTGTCTGCAGTCTTTTTATGTTTTGATTTCTTCTTTTTACCCATTGTATATGTTTTGGTATGGTCAATACCTGGATCATGCAAAAGTATTTCGGACCATAAAGTTATTTGTAATGTGTGCGCCAAAAGTCACGGTGAGGTTGAATCAAATCTAAGCCCAACCACCAATCTCGCAGCAAATATAATCAACAATTACCGCACTCTCTTTTGAATTTATTTGGTAGCCAGATGCAGTAAGGAGAGTTCGGGAAAGAATATTTCGGTAACACAATTCACTTGGGCGGCACAAACCAATTCACCATTCAATACCAGCTTGTATCAATATTTAACGCGAAGGTAATAAAAATTTATCCACGCTATAAGGTACTGACTATAAGCGTAAATCCCCTGAGGCTTGTGCTATTCAGAAACCATCAAGGTGAGTTCCTTATCCAGTATTATGGATTTCAGTTTCAGATATAACCGGGCCAGAACGATAACGTCGCGAACGCAATAGTCTTTAATCTTTGAAAGGTTGTTATCCAGATGATATGCTGAATTTACCTGACTTCCATCCATATCAAGCTTACTCGTAGGGATACCAAATATCGCAGTCAGCAAGTCGAGCGAAGTATAATGTTTATAGTCTCCAAACTTCCACATTTCAAGTGTATCAAGATGTTGAACATCCCACGGCTTTCTACCCATTAGGTTTAGTGCCGATGGGAGACCAAGTTCATTCACCAGAAGCCGTCGGCAGAGATATGGATAATCAAACTCCTTTCCATTGTGAGCGCACAATCTTAATGTCGTGGAATCCGTCTTCTCCAGCATACTTTTGAACTCAGAAAGGAGTTCTTTTTCATCATCTCCATAATAGGCTTTGGTTTTTAAACCCAAATCACCGGATTCTGTTTCAAAAAACTTCCCTACGGCAATACACACAATTTTTCCAAACTCCGCGTAGATACCTGCCCGCTCCTGGTACAGCCTTTCATCGGTTAATTCCGGGTCCTGTCTCAGGTGACTTGCCTTTCTTGACCACTGTACTTTCATACGCTCGTCTAAGGCACTAAATGCGTACGTTTTGGCGACCGTTTCAATGTCGAGAAACAGAATGTCTCGGAGTTCTTGGATCATTCACATCGGGTATGAATACTAAGGTAAAGATTTCGCGCCAAGTTCAAAACGATCAGGAGTGCAAAACACCTTCCATTTCAAGTTCCTTAATGTAGGAAAGGTTTTCTTCACGGATAGCGTCAGGAACAAAGACGAATCGTTTATCAAAGATTTGGGAACCAACATAATAACTGACCCAATATTCATTGTTCAAATGAAATACACCGGGATCAATGGGTTCAATTAGTGTAGCACTGTTTGCCAAAATGGTATCCAGAAAATGGCGTAGGATGGATGTCCGCTGCTCCTCACCATCCTTTTCTCCGTAACCCTTACTGGCAACCAATGTATTCTCAATTGGAAAATCATTACTGTTTATGAGATAAACTTTCCATTCGTCGCTTTCTCCAATATTCCGCTTGCGGGCGACAGCGAGCGTTACGTTTTTAACTTCAGGTATCTTGATATCACTGATCATATTTCATTTCTGTTTTACAAACCAGTTTTTCATTACTGTTTCAGCCGGTTTTCCCTGGGGTGTAAAATCCCCATCCGTCGGGTGCCTTGGCGTGTGGGGATACCACTTCCAAAAATATACACCAGCGATCCAATCGAGTGGCCAAACAGCCTGAAAGAATGCTTCGTAACAATTTGATTGGGTTTCCATTGAAATTTCATCTTGTCGATCAGGCCAGCGCCACGGTTCAATGGCGGCATCAGGTGTACTCTTGTAGCCCAGTTCAGTGAAGAGTACCGGCTTATTGAATTTTTGATACACTTTTTCAATTCGTCTAATCGGATCTTTCCAACCCTGCTGCAGTTCCTGAATGCCTGGAAGTGTGCCTGGTGCCAAAGGAAAGTAAGCCTGGACGCCAATGTAATCAAGGTCATTCCAAAATGGAACGTCTTCAAACTCTCCGCTAAAATTAGCGGCGTAGGTCAGTTTTCCCTTATAGACTTTTCTTATCTTTCTTATCAGCGATCGCCATTCCGGCCGCTTCACAGTCTTGTGAAGTTCGGTTCCAATACAAAAAATTTCTATCCCGGTTGAATCAGCCAGTTTTGCATAGGACAAAATGAAACTTTCGTAATGGCGGAACCAGGATTTCCAATCACGCTCCGATTTCATTTCGACTTCACCTGGCCAGCTTTCTTTTACCCATAAATGCGGATTAAGCAGCGTTTTGATTCCCTGCTGGCGAGCCAAAACTGTCGTAAGCGCAATGCCTTGCTTTGACTCGCCCCACCAAGGTGTCTGCGAAATAGTCTCTGCGCGAATCACTGTGTCCGATGCGCTCCTTTGCCAACCAAATGGTGTTTGGGATATCCAGCTGACCCCGCATCGCTTTGCTTCCTCAATTTCAGATGCTGTAGTTGCCTGGGGCAGGCCTACCCAACAGACTCCTTTTTGCTTTACCACTGCAGGGATGCGTGCCGGATTGCGTTTTGAAAAAAAGAAACCAAGTGCTACAAGTCCCAGGATCAATGGTGTGATATATACGCGCAGTGAAAACATCAGCCTATTAAGTTCATTTCAAACAAGCCGGCAATTTTGCTTTTTAATATATCCTTTACAGCAGTCATATCAACCGGATGGCCCACTTCATTTTGAAGAGAAGTTACAGCCTTATCGTTGATACCACAAGGGACAATGTGACTAAAATAGGAAAGGTCTGGATTCACGTTCAATGCAAATCCGTGCATGGTAACCCAGCGACTTGTTTTGACACCCAGTGCACAGATTTTCCGTGATATACTTTCGTTCTCGGGATCGACCCATACGCCCGTCAGACCTGGAATCCGCCCAGCTACGACATCAAATTCCTTTACCGTTTGAATTACTGCTTCTTCCAGCAGCCGCATGTATTTATGGATGTCGGTAAAAAAATTTTCAAGGTCAACAATTGGATATCCAACAATTTGTCCGGGCCCATGGTACGTAATATCTCCTCCCCGATTGATGTGGTAGAAAGCTGCCTGCACAGAGGCTAATTCCTCTACCGATAATAACAGATTATGCTCTTTTCCGCTTTTCCCAAGCGTATATACATGGGGATGCTCGCAAAAAAGCAGAAAATTTTCAGTTGGGCTTTGCGGGCTCTGAAGGTTTCTGTTTTCCTTCTTTATGGCAAGAGTTTTTTCAAACAGGGAGGTCTGATAATCCCAGCCTTTCTTGAAATCGATAAGACCAAGGTCAATAAACACTGCCTTCTTATTTATTACAGGATTCAAATCAGAATGAAGCTTGATTTATTCTTTCCGTAGGATTCATAAGATAAGTCAAAATCGAATTATCCTTTATCAGTTCTACAACGCGAAACCCTTTATAAGACGTTCCCCAGTTCCCCCCAATGTGTGAGTCAAACATAAAAGGCAAGCCATCAACCATCCTGACGCCATCCTGGTCATGTTCATGTCCATGGAATACCCCGCGTATATTTTTATACGTCCGCAGCAATTCAAAAAAGGCTGGTGTATCAATTGCATTTTTAGTCCACTTAGCCTGTGGGATATGAATGAAGATGAAAATGTTCTTCGCTTTTTTATTTGCATCAAGCTTCATTTTCATCCATTCCAGATCAGGACTAAGATATTCGCCTGCCTCGTTAGATGTTGTGGCAAGGAGCATGGAATTCCCCTTTATTTTAACCTCATGGTTAACAGAAATGCCCCACAATTCCTTCCAATAGCCATCACTAACCTTGTCATGATTTCCTTTAGTAACATAGTATTCTACCGGAAGTTTGTCCAGATATGATTTTGCTGATACTAAATAGTCTTTTTCATCATGGATAATATCACCATTAATAACGCAAAAATCCAGTGGATTGGCGGCATGAAAATCAGTAACATGTTGAATGAGGGTTTCATGAAGAAGATTGAATTCTGTTCCCTCCTGTCCATAATGACCATCAGAGGCTACGATAAACCGCAACGAAGATTTTTTCCGCAAAGAATCGGCTTCCGATGGTGTGAGGTTTAATACGCTACCTCCTAACAAGAAAAGAGAAGCCGATGATATGTTCTTGATAAATTCTCTACGCGACACAGACATTTGTAGGCTTTTTTAATACAGCAGTAACATTTAACATTATTGCGTGAATTTGAAACAATACCAACTAATCATTACTATGTCCGAATTTCACTGCCCCGCATTCCAAAGGTCGATATATACCAAGGCTTAAAACACCCGTCAATTGCCTGGGAAAGGCGTTCAACAAATTTTCTGATTGTGGACAAAATAGTAAATTGAAAATCAAAGGTAGAACATAATTGTGAGCGATAAAATCAAAACCGGAAACAAGGGGGAAAATCTCGCCGCGGAATTCCTGCAACAAAAAGGTTTTGAAATTGTAGCGAGAAATTATAGATACCGACGGGCTGAAATCGACCTGATCGTCAGGCAGGACAACTGGACAATTTTTGTGGAAGTGAAAACCAGGTCATCGGCAGCCTTTGGTCAGCCCGAAGAATTTGTTGAAGCGCACCAGGCCAGAAGAATTTTCGAAGCAGCGGAGGAATTTATTTATACCACAAACTGGCATGGACATATCCGTTTTGACATTGTGTCCGTGAAACTGGGTGTAACGCCGGAAATAATTCATTTTGAGGACGCGATTAATTAAAGTCCGGAAGACCATAAGTCGAAAAGTACGAAATTAGGAATGGCAGAAAGTCTGGCTAATACTATTAATGGGCTTCCAGCCAATTTGATCCAACGCCGACTTCAACTTCCATCGGCACTTCAAGGTTGACAGCGTGTTTCATCAGGTGTACCACATGCTGCTTCACTACATCTACTTCGTCTTTGTGCACATCGAAAACCAATTCATCATGTACCTGCATTGTCATTTTCGATTTCAGTTTTTCTTTTTGCAGCCACCGATAAATGTTTACCATGGCTATCTTAATAATGTCTGCGGCACTCCCCTGAATGGGTGCATTAATAGCATTTCTCTCCGCAAATCCGCGTGTTGTTACATTTCTGGAGTTTATGTCGCGCAGATATCTCCTTCTGCCCAGAATCGTTTCAACATATTCCTTTTCACGTGCTGTATTAATAGTGTCGTCCATGTAGCGCTTAATCGCGTCAAATTCTGAGAAGTAAGATTGAATTATCTCCGCTGCCTCTGATCGCGAGATGCCCAGGTTTTGCGCCAACCCAAAAGCCGTGCTTCCGTACAGAATTCCAAAATTCACTTCTTTTGCTTTCCTCCGCATATCAGGAGTCACCTCACTCAGGTCGACCTTAAAAACCTTTGCCGCTGTGGTTGTATGGATGTCCCGCTTGTTGCGAAAGGCTTCAATCATCGTTTGGTCTCTTGCAAACGATGCAGCTATACGCAACTCAATTTGGGAATAATCGGCTGACATAAAAAGATAATTCTTGTTGCGTGCGATAAAAGCTTTTCGAATGAGTCTTCCTTTCTCCGTTCGAATGGGTATGTTTTGCAGGTTTGGGTTATTTGAACTTAACCGGCCTGTAACTGCCCACGCCTGACGATAATCCGTATGCACCCTGCCGTCCGTTTTGCTGATCATTTTGGGCAGCGCATCCACGTAGGTAGAGCGCAGTTTTTCGTACTCCCGGAAATCCAGGATCTTCTTAGCAATGTCACTCTTCGGCGCCAAACTCGTTAACACGTCTTCACCCGTCGCATACTGCCCGGTCTTCGTCTTCTTGGGCTTCTCCAGTAACTTCAGTCTATCGAACAAAACTTCTCCCAGCTGTTTTGGAGAAGCAATGTTGAACTCGGTACCTGCCAGCTGAAAGATATCACTTTGTACCTTATCACTTTCAACGCGCAATTCCGCAGACATTATTGACAGGGCCTCGGTGTCGATCATCACACCTTCAAATTCCATGGCCGCGAGAACGGAAACCAATGGCATCTCAACCTCGCTCATCAATTTGGCGTGTCGTCTTTGCTCAAGCTGAGCTTGCAGCTTAATTCGCAACTGAAGTATCTGATCCGCGCGTTCGCACAATCTTTCTGTAAGATTTTCACTGTTTTCAGCAAGCAGATCATAATGTAAATATTGAGCACAGAGGATGGATAGATCGTGAGAAGCCTCGGGCTCAATCAGGTAGTGCGCCAGCATTGGATCAAACAAATGGCCTGTTAGCGTCACTTCATTCTTTCTCAGCACAAGAATTGTTGCTTTTAAATTAAAGCCAACTTTCATTATTTTCTTATCCTGCAGAACATCGCGCAGAATTTCTACCTTCTTCTTTGCATCCGATGTATTTTCTACAGGAAGAAAGTAGGCTTCACCTTCACGGTAAGAAAAAGAAAGGCCCTTAAGTTGAAAATCAAAATTCGCAACATTGTCGGTTACGGAATCAATTGCAAATGTCGGCTGATCTTTGAGCTTTTCCACGAGCAACTGAAGTTGCTCTTCACTTTCAATGCGGATATATTGAGCCGGGCTCGACCCTAATGCTTTTTTATCTGCAACTTCCGCTGGCTCACCGGAATCGGATTGCCCAAACATTGAAAGCTGAGGGTTCTTTTGAACCGAACGTGTTGCTTCGGCGGGAATTTTTGGGTCCGCAAATGCGCGCGCCGCAATGCCCTTGAATTCAAGGTCGTTGAAGATCGGTTTGAGCATTTCAACATCTGGCCCTGAATAGGCTAGCTCACCTTCATTGAATTCAACAGGAACATCAGTAATGATTGTAGCAAGCTTCTTGGAAAGAATTGCCTGATCGCCATATTTTTCTACGAGATCCTTCTGTTTGCCTTTTAGTTCAGCTGCATGGGCCACAATGTTCTCGACTGTTCCATACTTCTTCAACAATGCCGCAGCCGTCTTGGGCCCGAAACCAGGGATGCCGGGGATGTTGTCAGAGGTATCTCCTTGCAAGCCCAGCATGTCGATAACCTGGCTAACGTTCTCGATATCCCATTTTTCGCAAACTTCTTTGGGCCCAAGAACATCCACTGCGTTGCCCATGTATGCGGGCTTGTATAAGAACACATGATCGGTAACAAGTTGTCCAAAATCCTTGTCCGGGGTCATCATAAAAACTTCAAAACCCTTCTCCGCGGCTTGTGCTGCCAGTGTACCAATGACATCGTCAGCTTCATAACCATCCATTTCAATAATTGGAATATTGAAGCCGCGGATAATTTCCTTCACTTTGGGAATTCCATACCGGATATCTTCCGGTGTTTCCTGCCGGTTTGCCTTGTATCCTGCAAAAATCTCATCGCGAAAAGTTTTTGCCGCCGTATCGAAAGCAACAGCAATATGGGTGGGCTTCTGCTTCTGCAGTACTTCCAGTAATGTATTGGTGAATCCGAAAGGCACGGACGTATTTATCCCTTTTGAATTTATCCGTGGTGTTTTTGTAAATGCAAAGTGCGCCCTGTATACTAAGGCATAGGCATCAAGGAGAAAAATCTTCTTATCAGGTTTGCTCATGGTGCAAAGTATCGCACAATTAGAAAAGAATCCAATCTTCGCGCCCGAAATCCTTGCAGACAAGGAATAGAAAAGGACGAAGGATAAAGCTTGATCCTTCGCCCCGCCAATTATTTTACTCTTTCTTTAAAAAAAGCCAATGTGTTTTTATATGCGTCCTTGTATGCCGCTTCATTAAATGCGCCCATGGGATTGCTTGGGTTGGCAAAGCCGTGGTCTGCATCGTAACTTTTTACCACAACTTTTTTGCCCGCTGCCTTCATATTGGATTCAAACTTCTGAACAACTTCAGGCGTAATCCATTTATCCTGTATGCCAAAAATTCCGAGCACATCAGTATTCAGTGTCTTCAATGTCGCAACATCATCCACAGGCATACCATAATACACAACACACGCCACAGCTTGTTTGCCGGCAGTCAAAGCCGCTAATAACGACTGTCCTCCCCCAAAGCACCATCCAACAGTCCCGATTTTGGCACTTTTACCTACATAGTTCAAGGCCCCCTTCACTATCATATCGCCACGTTCTTGCTTAAATTCCTGCATGTACTGACCTGCCTTTTCGCGGTCGGTTGCCATTTTGCCATCGTACAGGTCAAGGGCAAGGACATTCACATTGCCCAGGTCCTTATACAATTCTTCAGACTGGCGTTTGATGTTATCGTTCAATCCCCACCACTCCTGAAAAACAAGAATCCAGTTATTTGTTTCCTTTTTGGACATGATCACATACGCGTTGGCGCTTTTGCCATCCGGACACTTATAATCTATCATTTTTCCACCCTCTTCGCTCACATGAACGTAGTTCCGCGGCATCAAATGAGCGGCATTGAATTCCTTGTTGGAGGCAAACATGGCAAACTTTTCCGTAGAAGGTGTATGGCAAACGGTAATATTATCCTGGCCCAGGCACGCAATAGCCAGTATCACCATGGTACTTAATAAGGAGATCTTTTTCATATTGATATAGTTTTGGATGTTAACGTCCAGCTTCATCTGATTGTTTTTTTTAAGCGTATTCTATGATAATAATCTTTCCAGGGCTTGTTGCATTCTGCTTTCGTCTGATCCAAGTTGGTTTCTTCCTAATTTTCCATCAATATAGATATTGGGAAGATGGTGTATGATGTTATCATCAAACTCAGATATACAAATAACTTTTTTCATCCCGCAATGCTGATATATATCAGTGTTTGTCTTGGGTATTGTTCTATAATGATCCTTGGAAAAAAATTGAGTAAAGTCTCGCTGCTCTTTTATTCTTTTTAATTGTTGTCTAGAAATCAAGAAAGAAGACTGATTAACATTCGTGAAATGTGCAAACTTTTTACCGCCATATTCTTCTACCGAACTATAGTCCCAATCATAACGACGATGATATGCAGGAAAATGTTTACCATTACCCTCTTCTTCATATTGAATCAATCCAGCAATTCGGTTTTCAGGAAGTATTTTCTCGTACTCAATAAACTTATCCACATGGTGTTCAAGCCACAAATGATCATTTTCAGTGAATAAGAAGTAATCAAAGTTCTCCGATTCCTGATCAATAACCCGACGGCACGTCATCGGGAGAAGTTGGTAGCTGTAAAGCCTGCCGTTCCAGTGATTAAGAATGCTAATCTTAAATAACAGATCGCTGAGGTCATAAAATTTGTTATAGCGTTGCAACACATTCACGCGGTCTATTCCTGTAATTCCATCCAGGGCAATGTTAGAGTTGACTACGATCGTCGTATTATACTTTTCAAAAGATTTTATGGTACTTATAACCTTTTGAAGGTAGTCAAGTTGCTCTGATCCATAGTTCACGAGTACTACTAAAATGTTCTTCATTTCTTGAAATTATAACTAAATGTGTTTTCCATCCTAACCTCCAGTAACAAGTTTTACAATAAATTCAATCAGTTCCAAATGATCTCTCATACACATAACCCATGCTGAAAAACAATCAGAAACTATATCCCTAATCCATAAGTTGATCCGTAATCATGCGGTCGTATGTTATGAAATCGGTATTAATCGGCTCAAAGCCGTTTTGTCGTAGCAGCAACGCAACCTGACCGCGATGATAAGTAGCATGATTTACCAGGTGCATCATAATCATCTCCACATTGTTTGTGTAAGGATCTCCTACATAGTTGAGATATGTCAATTCACGGTCAAAGTCATCCGTCTTTTCAACAAATTCCAGCCATTTTTGATCAGCTTCTATGGCCATTGCTTCCAGTTCAGTGAGTTTGTATGCGCCCCAGAGTTTTACGTCGGCGGGAGGCAATCCTTTAATGCGGTGTAGCCACAAAAATTGTGCGGCCACGATATGGCCCATTAGACTCAGGATTTTCGCTTTATCTATTTGTTGACTTTTCAGACATTGCATGACACGCCTATTGGCCCATGCATTATACTGATACAACTTCAAAAAATATTTCTTCATACAACCTTTTGAATTTCAAGGGCCCGGGCTGCATAGTCCTCTTACGAAGCCCTGTAAAATTAGCTTCTAATTTACCACTTATTATTTCTTGCTTCATGTCAGCATTAGGTCCAACATCCATCCTGTCAAGCTTAGCCTTTCACGTTTCGCCGGCAGTACTTCGTGTTCAATTTGATCACTGCGAAAGCAAACCATTCTGCCCCCAAAGGGTAAGATATCGATTTTTCCATCTTTGCAATACATCCTAAGTTGGCCGCCATGTGCTTCATCCCAATTTGTATTTAGATAGCAAACTGCTGAAAGCTTTCGTCGGTCGTCCTTTTTGAACTGATCAAGATGCCGTTTATAAAATGATCCCACCGGGTACACCGTCAAATGAACTTCTTCATCCTGCAAGCTCAGAAAAAGATTTCGGTTCAGGAAGCCCCTGAGATCCTGCAATCGTTTAAGGTAGACTTTTAGGGGCAAGGGCGCAGCACTTTTATCCAGCCATTGAATATAATCTCCCCTTATGGCCTCGTTTAATTGTAGGTTTTGATGATTGCCAATACCTGCTTTCTTTAGACTGCCGATGCCGCCTTTGAATACATCCAGATCCAAAATCGCTCGTACTTCGGCATCGTCGAGGAATCCATCCATTACAGCATAGCCAAATTCAGCCAGGCCATCAGCTAAGCCTTCAAAGCGAGCTTTCATGTAATACCAGGTGCCTTATGAATTTCAAAACAAAACATAAACTATCTTACGCTTCCGGAGCCTTGGCGGTGTCTCTACACCATAGTAAAAGATAGATAGAAAAATGACCATCATGCCCCTTCTTTGTCAGAAGAACTACATCCATTAATGTAACAAAGTTACTAATAGAATGTCTATACTTACTACAGGATATACACTATGGAAATCGAAATGACAGGTTTAAGAATCCAAATCCCACATCTTCGCAGGGCTTTAAGGATTCCATCCTTTTTGCTCGCTGTATCCTTTATCCTGGTGACAAGTTGTGAGCGGCCGGAAGAGGCAGTAGTGCTGCGGCAGATCAGGGACGTAGTAGTAGACGCTACAACAGATCCGATATTGAGGGCCAATGCCATTTTCTATAACCCCAACAACCAGCGTGGTAGGCTTAAGAAGATTAATATTGAAATTTTCGTTGATGGGAAAAAATCTGCTACGATAAATCAACAATTAAAAACCATAATTCCGGCGAAAGAAGAGTTTAGCATTCCGCTGGAAGTAAAAATCTCTTTGAAAGAGCTAGGCTTCATGGATACCCTGTTGGGTGTTCTTGGTGGTAAACGATTTGAAATACGGTACGAAGGCTTCTTAAAACTCACCTATCACGGCGTTCCCTTCAATGTTCCCGTCAAATACAAAGATGAGATTCGCATACGCTTGTAATACGCTATTTATTGATGAACCGGAACCTGTCGGCGCGAATGCGCGGCATTGACGTTAATCTTTTTTCACCCTGTGCATTCTTGTATTCCAAAGCGTTTCTTTCCGGATAGCATCGTGGATACTTGTATTTACTTCATACCCTACGAGCAACACGATGGTAATCAACTGTATCAGTACCATAAGCGCGATGAGTGCACCTATAGAACCGTAAAGCTTGTTGTAGGTTCCAAAGTTTGTGATATAGAAAGAAAATCCATAGACAACTGCAAGGCTTGATAACGTGGCCAAAAGGGAACCAACGGAAAAGAATCTCCAGTTATAATGAATAGCTGGGCCGAAGTAATAGACAATAGAAATGGCCAGGAAGAACGCAATAAAAAGCGCCAAGAATCGACAAATAAAAAGTATAACCACAGTAAAATAGCTAAGGTCGAGCCCATTATACTCCGGTAAGTGAGCCATTGCATATTCCAATGCAAGCTGTCCGGCGACGAGCAAAATAATAGCCAGCAAAAAAACGATCGCTATCATAATTGTGAGTGCTGTTGCGATCAACCTTGTTTTGATGGCCCCTCTATTCTCAATAGTGCGGTAGCAGGCATTGAATGCCCGCATCAATGCGATCATTCCATTAGTAGACAGGTATACTGAAAAAACGAAGCCTAAAGAAAGCAACCCTCCACGCTGGATACTAATAATATCAAGAAGTGTTGATGACACCACCTCATACATACTGCTCGGAATTTGATCTCCCAGGAATTGCATTATACTGTTTATGTTGATTTCAGGAAAAAATTTGGTTACATATGGAATCAACGTAAACAGAAAAATTACAGCCGGGAAAATCGCAAGGATGAAATTGAATGAAACACCGTTGGCGCGATCAAGAATCTCATCGTTCATGAGATTGTCTATAAATATTTTCAAAATTTTGTAGAGGGAAACATTCTCGTATCGCTTGAAACGTACTCTTTTTAGCCAGGCAATAATCAGACTCCCGGGACTCCATTGAAGAATAAGTCTTTTGTATTTGTACTTCATTTAAAATAAGGCTCCAGTACCTGTAACATTGGAAGGGGAGGGCGGCAGGGTTTGTTCGTGGTTCTATCTACGAAAACCAGCAACGTCTCACCGATGTGAATTAATTCATTCACGGTATTAAAGATTTCGTACTCAAATCTAATGCGCACTCCCGGTTTCTCCCTAAGGGTTGTAACAATCCTTAACTGTTCGTCATACCGGCCAGGCGCCAGAAACTTTGACTTATTTTCGAGTACTGGCATGATAATACCCATCGCCTCTATTTCTTTATAGGTAAGCCCAAGTTGACGGAGACTCTCGACACGTGCTACTTCATAATATGTGGCATAATATCCATAATATACATAGCCCATCTGGTCAGTCTCTCCGTACCGTACACGAATGGTAGTTTCCGATTGGTACATGCTATCTCTTGTTTTGAGAGGCTTTGCGTTGTTCAAGTGTCAACGCACGCTGGTAACGTATAGCGTTGTTCATGTGTTCATTGTAACTACTCGTGAAATTATGATAACCGGAGAAGTCTTCCCTTGCGCACATGTAATAATAATCACTTGAGAAGTAGTTTAATACAGCATCTATTGAGTTTATCTCAGGCAAATTAATCGGTCCAGGGGGAAGGCCCGGATACTTATAGGTGTTATAGGGTGAATCAATTTGCTTATGTTCATTCAATACGCGCTTCAGGCCAAAATCACCCACAGCATAGACTAATGTAGGATCGGCCTGCAATGGAATTCCTTTTTTCAATCTGTTTAAGTATAATCCCGCAATGGTAGGCGCCTCCTCACTTTTTACGGTCTCAGCCTGTACGATGGAGGCAAGCACGGAAACTTCGATTTGGCTTATCCCCAACTTTCTTGCCTTGTCAATCCTGTCCTCATTCCAGAAATCTTCGTATTCATTCAGCATACGTTTGACGAGCGCTTCAGGTGAAATGTTAAAGTAAACCTCATATGTATTTGGAATAAATATCGCCAGCACATTATCCTTAGTGAAACCAAGTTTATTTGTCATGGCAAAGTTGATCAGGCTGACTTCAAATTCTTCCGGAGTCATTTCGAGATTTCGTGTAATCTTCTCGGATAAATCGCTGATTAATCGAACATTATTAAAAGTAATGCGAACCGGCTCTTGCTTGCCCGTCCTCAGAATTCGCAATGCTTCCAGGTTGGTCATATCTTTCCTAAGAATGTAGCGACCAGGTTTGATTTGGTTATCGTACCCGGTAAGGCGCGCGAGGAAGCTAAAAGAAACAAGATCCTGGACAAAATTGCCCTCGTGCAATTCTTTTTGAATGTCTTTAAAGGAATAATCCTCCTTAACGATAATCGCACGATCCTCTTTATCAACCAGAATGTTTGGTGTATAAATGATCTGGTATGCATAAAATGAAAATGATATCCCCAGTATGGAGAACAAAAGGAACAGGATAAGACGTTTGTCTGGCTTCATAATGAAATCATCGGCCTCAAAAATAGTGAAACGTAAGTAGTTAACCGATAGTAGCGCAATTGAAAATAATATGCGCGAGTTATTGACCAGAGATTGGTGCCCACCAAAGGATAAGCACAATCGATTCCTTACCTTCGCGCTATGGCGGCGGAATTGATAAAAATCCATCCTAAAAATCCGGAAGGGAGAAAAATAAACCACGTTGTTGAAACCTTAAAGCGTGGAGGAATAATAGTTTATCCTACGGATACAATCTATGGAATTGGTTGTGATCTGATGAATCGAAAATCTATAGAACGCCTATGTCAGATTATTGATGTGAAACCCCAGAAACTTGATCTTTCCTTTATTTGCAATGACTTGAGCCATATTTCAACATATGTAAGAAAAATTGATACGCCGATATTCAAAATACTGAAGAAAAGCTTACCAGGTCCGTATACTTTCATTCTGGAGTCGAGCAGTAAAGTGCCCAAAATATTGGGCGTAAACAAAAAAACAGTAGGCATCAGGATACCTGACCATGCAATTCCATTGGAAATTGTCAGACAATTGGGTAATCCGCTTATTACATCTTCTATAAAAGACGATGACGTCATTAAGATATATACGACAGACCCTGAAGAGATTTTTGAGGACTTCAAACACCTGGTAGAGGTTGTGATCGATGGTGGCCCCGGGGGTAATATTCCCTCCAGCGTTATTGACTGTACCGGTGACAAAGTTGTAGTCATTCGCAAAGGATTAGGAGAGGTAGAACAATTTCAGTAAAATAGGCGATACAGCTGATGACCGCCCTGATCGAAACGCACTATCTACCATCTATTGCATACTTTGCTGCAATTCAAGGTGTGCCTGAAATTACGCTTGAAAAGCATGAAAACTACGTAAAGCAGACTTATCGGAATCGCTGCAATATTCTATCGGCGCAGGGGAAAAAAAACCTTATTGTGCCGCTCACATTTAAGCATGGAAAAGTATTGATTACCGACGTTCGCGTTGATTACGGACAAAACTGGCTCAAAAACCATTTGAGAAGCATCCAAACGGCATATGGAAAGGCTCCATTCTTTGAACATTACCGTGAAGACCTGGAGAAAGCACTGCTAACAAAGCCTGTTTATCTATATGACCTGAATTATAAATTGCTGTCAATGTGTCTCAAGTGGCTCAATCTGGACGTGACAATTAGGGAAAGTCTGGCGTACGAAAAACTCACTTCAAATGACGTTTTGGACCTTCGATCCGCAATAATGTTAAAGAAAACAGAAAATATACAATATTTTTACCGGCCGGAAAGTTACCAGCAGGTGTTTGGCAACACGTTTGCAGCTAACCTTAGTGTTATCGACTTGGTCTTTTGCGAAGGACCCGGTGCTGTGCAGGTTGTTCGCGCATCGGCAATTGCAAAATGAACAAATAGGAAGCTGTGGCTGTTTTACCTTATCAAATCTTAAGAATTGGATAGCATTGAAACGCTCAAAAAACTTTACATTTACAGTAACCATCATTAATCTTCTCTATGGAAGCTAAATTTTCCAATCGGGTCAAGGAAGTTATCTCACTCAGTAGGGAGGAAGCGTTGCGCCTTGGACACGACTATATCGGTACAGAGCACCTTGTTTTAGGCATGGTACGGGAAGGCGAGGGCGTTGCCGTTGGCGTGTTGAAAAAATTAGGGGTTCCCCTTGATGAACTTCGCAATGAAATCGAAAAGATATCAAAAGGCACTGCAACGCATCAGATAAAAAATCTTGCGAATATTCCGTTGACTAAAGCATCGGAAAAGGTGCTGAAAATAACTTACCTCGAAGCTAAGATTTTTAAAGCGCAGCTTATAGGAACAGAACATTTACTGTTATCCATCCTTCGTGATCAGGATAATCTTGGAACACAAATTCTTAATAAGTTTGATGTAAACTACGAGACCGTGAAAGAAATGCTAGAGTATCAAAGTGAAGGCCCTATGGCCTCCCAGGATACAGATGATCCGGATGATGATTCTTCAAAAATATTTGGATCGGGTGGATCGGGCAAGGAGAAGAAGGGAACGGAAAAATCCAGAACTCCCGTGTTGGATAACTTTGGTCGTGATTTAACCCGGTTGGCCGAAGACAATAAACTTGATCCTATAGTAGGCAGAGAAAAAGAAATTGAACGTGTAGCGCAAATTCTTTCACGCAGGAAGAAAAATAATCCCATTTTGATTGGAGAGCCAGGTGTGGGGAAGACTGCTATCGCCGAAGGTCTTGCATTGCGTATAATTCAGAAAAAGGTATCGCGTGTATTGTTCGGGAAGCGCGTTGTAACGCTAGACCTTGCTTCTCTTGTGGCGGGAACAAAATACCGAGGCCAGTTTGAAGAAAGGATGAAGGCTGTGATGAACGAGTTAGAAAAATCCGCCGATGTAATTCTCTTCATTGACGAACTCCACACCATTGTTGGCGCAGGAGGAGCATCAGGATCGCTCGACGCTTCCAACATGTTCAAGCCCGCTTTGGCGCGCGGGGAGATTCAGTGTATCGGTGCAACTACGTTGGATGAATACAGGCAATATATAGAAAAGGACGGGGCCCTTGCACGCAGGTTTCAGATGGTGATGATTGATTCAACCACCGTAGAAGAAACGATTCAAATCCTGGACAACATCAAAGAAAAATATGAAGATCATCACCACGTTATCTATACCAAGGAAGCTATTGACGCATGCGTTAAGCTTTCTGATCGATATATCAGCGATCGTTACCTCCCAGACAAAGCCATTGATGTTTTAGATGAAGCAGGTGCGCGCGTACACATCAACAACATTCACGTGCCCGAAGACATTGTTAAATATGAGGAGGCCATAGAAGATGTTAAGAAAGAAAAGAATCGCGTTGTAAAGAGCCAGAAATATGAGGAGGCTGCGCAACTTCGTGACCGAGAAAAGAAACTTATTGAGCAACTTGAAATTGCAAAGGTGAAGTGGGAGGAAAAAACACGCACTGAAAAATATACCGTAAACGAAGAGAATGTAGCCGATGTTGTAGGTATGATGACTGGCATACCTACCAACCGAATTGCGCAAAAAGAAAGCAACAAGTTGTTAAACATGGCCGAAGAGCTCAACCAAAAAATAATTGGTCAGGAGGAAGCCATTAAGAAACTGACGAGGGCAATTCAGCGCACGCGCGTAGGGCTCAAAGATCCAAGGAAGCCTATTGGTTCGTTTATTTTCCTTGGCCCCACGGGTGTAGGTAAAACTGAACTTGCAAAAGTTCTGGCGACCTATCTCTTTGACAAAGATGATTCTCTTATTCGCATTGATATGAGTGAATACATGGAGAAATTCTCTGTATCGCGTCTTGTCGGTGCACCTCCGGGTTATGTTGGGTATGAAGAGGGGGGACAGTTAACCGAAAAAGTAAGACGCAAGCCCTACTGTGTGGTGTTGCTCGATGAGATCGAGAAAGCACATCCTGATGTTTTTAACATCCTTTTGCAAGTACTTGACGATGGAATTCTGACGGACGGGTTAGGAAGAAGAGTTGATTTCCGCAATACAATTATCATCATGACGTCAAACATTGGCGTTAGGGATTTGAAAGATTTTGGTTCCGGAATTGGATTTGCTTCTGCCTCAAAACGCGAGAATGATGAGGAGCACATGAAGACCACTATCCAAAATGCACTAAAACGTGCCTTTAGCCCTGAATTCCTAAATAGGTTAGATGATTTGATCGTGTTCAATTCATTGCAGCGTGAGCATATCCATAAAATTATAGACCTTACACTTCATAAGCTTTTCGATCGCATCATCCAGATTGGTTATCATGTTGAACTTTCGGATAAGGCTAAAGATTTCCTGGCGGAGAAGGGTTATGACCAACAGTTTGGTGCCAGGCCCCTGAACAGGGCCATTCAGAAGTACCTGGAAGATCCTGTTGCCGAAGAAATTTTGAAAGGTGAAGTAGAAGAAGGCGGTACTATCCTTGCAGATTACGATGGTAAAGGGGACGTGCTGACTATAAAAGTTAAGAAAACCAAGGCATCCTCAAGAGAAAAGAAGGATTAATTAAGATTTTCTGGGATTGAAAATAAAAAACCCTGCCGTGAGCAGGGTTTTTTATTGGCATCAGTTTAACGCGTTTTTTGGACCTCTTCTCTCCGACATGATTTGCTTTAAGTTCGACGTCAATAACTACCAAAATACTTTCTCATAAACCATTCAATACTCACAATCAAAAGCAACAACCAGAAGATCCATTTGAGATTAATCAAACCATCATATGTTTCTTCAGCGTGAATAACGCTTCTGGCCTCTGTCCTTTCAAGCTCATTTTTGAGAAGCACAAACTCAGCGATTGGATAGAATGATCCTCCTGAATTGGTTGATAGTTTACGCAACAAATTGAAATCTGCGGTCAGGTTTTGCAGCTCAGTCTGGCGTTGAACAACCGCAAATTCTCCGCGCACTTCTTCCTCCTTTTGATTTAACAGGGTCTTTGCTTTGTATTTGTATACCCCTTCTATTAACCCTCCAATTTGATAACGTATATTACCAGGGCTGGTAGTATAGGTATAATTGTTCTTTTTCCCCTCCTCGTCGGTAAATTCTAACGCAATGGTATTTCCGTATATGGGCTCGAAAATATCGTTATAAACCTGGCTTTCAAAAACTACTGCCTCTGTATCAGAGAACTCCTGTTTTACCGGATAGCTCCTGAATTTGCGTTTATCATCTGAAGTACTGAGGTATTGAATGAGCTTACCAAACAATTCCTCGAATGCGGCGGTATTTTCAAAACGATCAAATTCATTCAGCTTCCATCTCCACAAACCTTCACCGAGCATAATAGCAATCCTCCGGTTATCCTGGTTCCCGACATACAAAAGGGGTTTTTCCGTCGTTACACTACCCACACGCTGATATAACAAGGGCATACTATTGCCAGCAGTGGTCATTTTTCCAAAAGGAACGGAAACGGGAGGGTAGCCGGGAACAATAGCATTCGTTTCAGCGGAGAGAACAAAATGCGCAAACGTTCTACTAATCGCCGGAAGAACCTCATCGTAATCCCGTGGCGGCGATTCAAAACCAATGGGCATGTCTTGTTTTGTCAATTGCATCAAATCCGTTTGCGTTCCAAGGACAACAAATAGTGAAGTTCTGCTTGCTGCAAATTTTTGAAAAATATCCCTGGTCCTGCCACGCACATCAGGGGACTGATGGAATATAGCCAGATCAATTTTATCAGGGCTCAAATCACTGGTCTGCTGTTCCTCAATTCCAGGTATGTGCAGCAGAAATTCATAGTTTGGATTCTTGTCCACTACTTCACGAAGCGCCTTGATATCCGGATGTGGCGATGCCGCTACCATCAAAATTTTCTTTTTCCCTTCAACCACTTCTATGAAAACAGATGCACGGTTATTTACTGTGTTAAATTCGCCTTTCTTGACTTCAACTTGAACATCAAGTTTTTGAATGCCCTGTTCTTCCGCCATGGGTTGAAAGTCAAATACCAAGAGTTGATCTGTCTCAGATTCCTTTGCGTACCGTTCTATTACTTTTCCCCTGTGAAAAAGAGAAACGCTGATAGATTGGTTTTCAAGATTTTTTACCATGACTTCCACATGCAGCGGAAACTTATTTCCCTGATAAACGATTTTGTTATACGCAATATCTTTAATGAATACATCTGTTCGCTGCATTGTATCTCCAACACCGACCGTATAGATTGGAAAATTGTAGGGAGTGTACAACGGCGATGCTCCTTCATTGTAAATGCCATCAGACACAAGCATAACGCCACCTACCTGCTTGCCTTCAAAGCGATTCGCAATTTTCTTAAGCGCACCGGTTAAATCAGACATTGTGGAAGAAAAAATTGGCTTATCTATCTCCACGCCCTCAAGGTTAGTGACTTTAACATCATATCCTTTTTTCTGAAGCGATGCCGCGGTCTCTGACACATTCATCTCTAATCGCTGGATCAGGGTTGAATCCATGGTTTCCTTCACAGAAACTGAGTTGTCGTATAGAATTACAAATAATGGTTTCTCAAAGAGATTATTGATTTGCTTTACGATCGGTCCGAGCAAAAGAAATACTAGAAAAAAGGCCAGCACCGCTCTTATGACAAAAAGAACTCTATTCCAGGTTTTGTTCCATGGGTGTTTAACCTGGTATAACAAAAAAGAAATGCCCAGCCCAAACAGAATGCATAGCGGTATGTATGCAGGTGAAGATTCAAATATTATCCGCTGTTGATCAACCATTGAGTTAGTTTAGAAAGTCTGAATTTATCAAAGCTATCGTCTTAATTCAATCAATTGCATGAAATGTCGCTATGTGTTTTCGTTCTGAAACTATACCTGGCACTTGCCGCGTTCATGCATTAGACTAATAACCGTATTTATCCTTCCATCTTGACCGAAGATACTTTCTCAGCTCTTCTTCCCTCGCATTGCTGCCAGGCTCATAAAATTTAGTTCCCTGAAGGGCGTCAGGCAAAAACTCCATAGGTACAAAATTACCCTCAAAACTGTGCGCGTACTGATAACCCTTACCATATTCCAAATTTTTCATCAGCTTGGTTGGGGCATTTCGAATGGATAGCGGCACAGGCAGGTCTCCGGTTTCCTGAATAACCTGAAGTGCTTTTTGAATGGCTTCATAACTTGCATTGCTTTTTGGTGAGCTGGCCAGGTATACGGTACATTGCGCCAAAATAATTCTTGCTTCCGGATACCCAATTACGTTCACAGCCTGGAATGTATTGGTAGCCATTACCAATGCCGTTGGGTTCGCATTTCCTATATCTTCCGCGGCAAGAATTACCAATCTTCGCGCAATAAATTTAACGTCTTCGCCTCCTTCCACCATCCTGGCCAGATAATAGACTGCTGCATTCGGATCGCTTCCTCGTATTGATTTAATAAATGCTGAAATGATATCGTAATGCTGTTCTCCGCTTTTGTCGTAAATGGCTATATGTTTTTGCGCAACCTCCATGACGAGCGCATCTGTAATCTCAACTTCGCCGGCTTCCGCCTCGGATATTAACTCTATCAGGTTCAAAAGCTTCCGCCCATCTCCACCTGATATGTTAAGCAATGCCTGATGTTCCACTATTTCAATTTTCCGATTGCATAGATACGTATCGCGCGTGAGCGCCTCGCGGACAAGCTCCAACAGTTGATTCTCACCCAAAGGCTTAAGGGTGTAGACCTGGCATCGTGATAGTAATGCCGAGTTGACTTCAAAAGAAGGATTCTCAGTGGTAGCGCCTATCAAAATAATTGTTCCTTTTTCAACAGCGCCAAGCAGCGCATCCTGCTGGCCTTTATTAAAGCGATGAATTTCATCAATGAATAAAATCGATCCCGGCGAAAGCCTTGCCTTCTCAATAACTTCACGAATATCTTTAACCCCTGCATTGATAGCACTTAAGGCGTAAAACGGTTTCTTGATTTCATTTGCAATAATATTGGCAATTGTAGTTTTGCCGACACCCGGAGGTCCCCACAACACCATTGAAGGAATACTCCCATTCTGTATTGCCCTTCTTATAATACCCTTTGGGCCCGTAAGATGCTCTTGTCCCACAAGCTCATCAAGCTTCCCTGGGCGCATACGCTCTGCCAGTGGCGGATGGGAGTTTAGTATCATAGCATGTCAGGTTATAACATATTCAAACAGGAAATCTCATAGGCAGAAAATGATACAGCTACCGACGCGAAGTATTAGCCATCGCGGAAGACGGAATGCAAACCATGTCGCCTTTCGCAAAATCTTCTACTGCCCAATTTTTTCAAAGGAAGTACAAATCCCCTTAATGAGTGAAGAACTGAATCCTTGATGTTCCATCTCATTTAATCCTGCAATCGTGCAGCCCTTTGGTGTAGTCACTTTGTCAATTTCTTCTTCAGGATGGCGATTGAGTCTAAGCAGGAGTTCGGCGGCACCTTTTACAGTTTGTGCCGCTATTAAGTTTGCAGTCTTTGCATCAAACCCAATCTCGATCCCGCCTTGCGTGGATGCACGGATAAAACGAAGTGCATATGCAATTCCGCAAGCGCCAAGAACTGTAGCGGCATCCATTAATTTTTCATCAATGTTGATGGATACCCCTAATTTGCCGAACAATTCTGTAACATAATTTACCTGTTCACCCGAAGCCCCATGATGGCAAAGGCATGTAACAGACTCCTGTATGGCGATAGCTGTATTTGGCATTGCCCGAAATAATGGAACACCGTGGTCGATAATTGCTCCAAGATCTTTAAGCAGAACCCCGGTTACAACGCTGATGACGATATGCCTGGATGATTGAAAATCTCCTCTCAAACTTTCCAACACTTCCTTTACATTATAAGGCTTCAACGCAACAATTACGACGTCACTATTTTGAATGGCCTCCTTGTTGTCAGACGTAACACTCACGCCCAACAATTGTAACGGCTTAAGTACATCTACATTTCTGCGTGTAACGGTGATGTGTTGTGGTAATATAAATTTACTCTTGATCAGTCCTTCTGCAATAGCCGCCCCCAAATTTCCGCCCCCAATAATCGCGATCTTCGAATTTTTCATGTTATGTGGTTTATCATTGACAATTTCTTTTCGCCTTAAAAACATTAATCTGAAAGAAGGGATGAAAATTAAAATACTTTAACTTGCCATCTTAACAATATCAGACATAAGATACGAAACTATGGAATTTCTCTATAAACCCTGGCCCTGGTATGTTGCCGGACCCATCATCGGCCTTTGTGTCCCCGCCCTACTCCTGTTAGGCAATAAGCAATTGGGCGTATCTTCAACCCTGCGCCAGATTTGTGCTGGATGTTTTCCAGCAAATATTCCTTTTCTGCGCTATGAATGGAAAAAGGACACCTGGAATCTATTTTTTGTGTCCGGCATTCTCCTTGGGGGATTTATTGGAGGTTATTTTTTTGCCAATCCTATGCCCACAGGAATATCGGAAAACACAGTTTCCCTATTGAAGGAGCAGGGTATTACGGATATAAGAGGGTTACTGCCATCGCAAGTTTTCAACTGGCCGTCATTGCTTTCGTGGAAAGGTTTCTTGATGATGGTCGGTGGCGGATTCATGGTTGGCTTTGGAACGCGCTATGCCCGAGGATGTACATCAGGTCATGGCATTGTAGGTTTATCAGCTTTGCAATGGCCATCACTTGTGGCCACCGTTTCGTTTTTTCTAGGAGGAATACTTTTCAGCCATTTCGTTTTACCATACATCTTAGCGCTATGAAAAATTTAAGTTATTTAGGACTGGGTGTTGTTTTTGGTCTCGCCTTAACAAAAGGAGAGGCTATTTCCTGGTTTCGCATTCAGGAAATGTTTCACTTCCAGAGTATTCACATGTATGGGATTTTTATGACAGCAGTACCCGTAGGAGCCATTTCTCTCTTCCTTCTAAGAAGGTTAAGAATTCGCACGCTGCAAGGAGACCTTATTCAAATCCCAAGAAAACCCTATCATCACGGTGTTATTATTGGCGGGCTTATCTTCGGATTTGGGTGGGCTTTAACAGGAGCGTGCCCGGGGCCACTTTACGCGCAGATCGGCGGAGGTTACCTTGTTACCATCATTACATTCATTTCAGCACTGGCGGGCACGTGGGTATATGCCCTGATGCTCCCGCTATTGCCCGATTGAATACCACTTTCTTAGTTAAGAATAATTAAACGCCGCAACTTTGTAAGCCGGAAAAATTACATGCGTAGGCTCTCCTAATCACTTTCCCGTTCGTAAAAATAAAGAAATGATTTCTTGCCCTGGACTTTCTCGCTAATGGTATAAAACCCCGAATTATCCCGTGCCCAGGCAATAGACTCCCCTTGTGGTTCCTGCTCGTATGGGATTTCTCGCGGTGTTGTTTTTAGTAGATCCACGACAGGTATTTCCGCAGTATTATGCCAATAATATATGTGCTTATAATTCTTCAACAAGACCTCACTCCCATCAGCAGAAACATCTCCGGCTGTAATTTGGGTCAGTTGCAACGGGCCCACTTTAGTAGCCGTAATCGTATCTCGAATTGAATAGGGGTATTTGATTTGGTACACGTATACCGGTCGTTCACGCTTGCTGATTACGATCAAGTCTTTCGAATTGGGGTCTATCATCAATGTCTCCAAATCCTTTATTCCATCTGGCAATTGAAAAGTTATGGTATCGAAGACTGTGATCTTTATTTTCTTTTCTTCCTTCTGCCACACAGGTTCTTCAAAGCGATAAATATACTTAAGCCTGAAACTCGCATCGTTATCACCAATCTCAGCGATATAAATATAATTCCTTGTCGAATCCGGACCTGGTCCGACAGCGATGTCTTCCCAGTCGCGATTATCGATGCCCTTGAGCGAATAAGTCTGCTTAAGGTTAAGCTTCTGGTCTATCAGGAAAATATCTGCACCATTTCCGCTATCATTTTGCGTCCAGAGCAATCCGGGGTTATTGATGCTTGCTGCAAGACCTGAGAGTTCATCCAATTTATTAACTTTAAGCTCGGCCAGCTTTATTCCTTTACGAAATTTTGTTTCGTTTACCAGAGCGGTTTTCTCTTTTGGAGAGCATGCCGCTATAAAAAGTATTGCGAATAATAATTGAAGATTTATCATTTAAATACAATAAGAGAAGAAGCGAATAAAACAATTAATTTGAGCAAATCGAAGCTTTTTTTCACCGCAGTTTGAAAATTGCATGTAAACCTACCACAAATCTACGCCATTAACCCCGTTGTTCTTTAGTGGCAACGGATACATTATACTATAAAAAGATGCAATTTCAAGTAAGTACCTCGGCTTAAAACCAAAATTGGTCTAAGAAGAGGATTTTAGATAAACGCGCTTTGGCCAGTGATTGACCTCCCCACAATTAAGGTGTTGATCTCCTTCGTCCCTTCGTAGGAATATATAGCTTCAGCGTCAGCAACAAACCGAGCGATGTCATGTTCTATAAGAATGCCATTGCCTCCAAATAGTTCGCGCGCATGACTGACAATATCTCTGGTACGCAGTGTACAAAATACTTTGGCCAGGGAGGCTTGCTCATCCGTAAGTTTGCCATCGTCTTGAAGTTGTGACAGACGGCACACCATCGTCTGCATCGCTGTAAGATTACTCAACATCGTGACCAACAGATCCTGAACCATTTGAAAGCTGCTGATCGTACGGCCAAACTGTTTCCGTTCATTCGTATAACGTAAGGCACTTTCGTATGCACCCCGTGCGCAGCCAACGGCCTGCCACGCTACACCAGCGCGGGTCATGCGCAATACCTTTGCCGTATCCTTAAATGAATTCGCCCGCTGTAAACGATTGCCCTCCGGTACTTCACAATTTGTTAATGTTATTAAAGCATTTTGGACAATCCGTAAAGCCATCTTCCCCTTGATCTTCTCCGCAGCAAAACCAGGAAAATCTTTCTCCACAATAAACCCTTTTACGTTCCCATCATCAAGATCCCGGGCCCAAATTATGGTGATATCCGAAAATGTTGCGTTGCCGATCCATTTTTTTTGGCCATTCAAAATCCATTTTCCTCCCACTTGTTTACAGGTACATGTCAATCCTCCGGCAACGCCCGACCCAACCTCTGGCTCCGTCAGTCCAAAAGCACCAATAATTTCCATCCGCTGCATAACTGGTAACCACTTTTGCTTTTGCTCTTCAGATCCACAATGATAAATCGAACCCATTGCCAGTCCACTTTGAACACCAAAAAAAGTAGAAACCGAACAATCCACGCGTGCCATTTCCATCGCTAAGAAACCTTCCAGCAGAGAAGATCTTCCCGGGCACCCATATCCCTCATATGTAAGGCCACAAATGTTCAGTTTCGCCAATTGTGGGATAATTTGATGCGGAAATTCATCCTTTAACCAATAATTATTCACAATGGGTTTTATCTCTTTTTGCATGAATTCTCTCACCGCAAGCTGGATAGCTCGTTCTTCCGGGTTCAAGACTTGGTGTAAATCATAAAAGTCACCGTCGATCTCTGGAAACTCATGTTTCTTTTTACCTCCTTCCATGAATTTTACGAGCTTCTGCAAATCCTCCTGTTTCATGCTGCTCACAAGTCCGATCATTTTATTAAGATCAACTTTCTCAGCAAGCTTGCCGATCTTTTCAAGATCAAGTTTCTGCACCAGCCCGATAGTAGATTTGAATTTTTTGAAGATTGACATATTTCAATTAGTTAGGTGATCTACAAATTTTTGGTAAACACTAAGATTACTTCAATAACGCATCAAAAGTGTTCCTCGCCACAAAATGATAATTGGGGCGCGCCTTTGCATAAATTTCAATTGCCCGATCCCTTCCGTTCGCAGATTTAAGTAGTTCCCGGTACAACGGAATCAAAAATTTCCGCCTCCCGGTATTGATTAAGAACTGTTCAAGCTTGGAATCGGCCTGATGATACTGATTACGGATGGTCATAACCAGCCACAGCGTTGTAATCTCAGCATTGCCTGATGAAGTGAAGTTTCCAAAATTATCCAGGACTTCCATCTGTTCAAGATTTACTACTTCCGGCAAATTCTTAAGAAAGTGTAACCACTCATGCGTACTCCATTCCCTACCAACAGATACGTCTGGTTTTTCTCCACTATTCCATTTTTCCAGAAATGCTTCAACTTTTTTCAATTTCCCGGAAACCGGATTCGGGCAGTTTGATGGCAATCCCGTGTCATAAATCCATTCATTTAATTTCAAATCTTCCAGCACCAGGCGGTAGTGAGATTGAAAGTATTTCTTAATATATACAATAAACTTCTCCGTGTTCATCGCGCTGAAGGCATTGTCTGAGAAATAGTCCTTTACAAAAGCATCAAATTTAGCCCGCCCATACTTTTCCTCGATTGAACGAAGAAAAAAGTATCCCTTAATATAGGCTATATCCGTTACACCCTCGTCAGGATTTCTTCCTTCCAGGTGTAATTTTAAACAGGTATCCTGTTCCTTATTTTCAGCTTTAAATGTTAATAATGTTTCGTTGAGGTCCTGTAAAGAAAGTACCGCCAACATCTCCGCATAATCTCTGCCATAGAGTTTTTCCATTATACGATGTTCAAAATAAACCGTGAATCCTTCATTCAGCCAGAAGTCATCCCAAGTTGCGTTTGTTACCAAATTACCAGACCAACTGTGCGCGAGTTCGTGAGCAATGAGTGAGGTCAAGGAACGATCGCCTGCTAAAATTGTTGGTGTGGCGAAGGTGAGTCTGGGGTTCTCCATTCCACCAAAAGGAAAACTGTGGGGAAGCACAATAACATCATAACGCTCCCATGGATATGCGCCGTAGAGTGACTCGGCACCGATCACCATATTTTCCAAATCCTGAAACTCCCAACTTGCGCGCTCCAGGGCAACTGGTTCAGCATATACACCGCATCTTTCGCTAACGGCTTGAAATGAAACATCACCAACTGAGAGTGCAAGCAAGTATGCTGGTATCGGCTGTTGCATTTCGAAATGATAGACGCCAGTAGAATTTTTTCGTTGCGGATTTGAAGCACTCATTAAGGGGAGCAGATCTTCAGGCACCTGCACATCGGCATCATAGGTAAACCTAATGCCTGGGGAATCCTGGCATGGTATCCAGCTCCGTGCAAGTATAGCCTGGGATTGGGTAAATAAGAAGGGGTGTTGCTTGCCCGACGTTTGCTGGGGCTGCAGCCACTGTAAAGCTTCTGCGTCAGGAGAAGTCTGGTAGACGATATTAACCCGTTTAGTATCTGGTCTAATCATTATCGTCAGCGCCTCTCCTAAAAGCGCGTCCGGCTCCGCGAATCGAAATCCAGTAGGCTGATTGTCATTGAGGGTGATATGATCTATTGTTAATCCTTTCGTGTCAAGGACGAGGGTATCTGCAAGCGTATTGCTTTCGATTTCCCATGTGGCCGTAGCATGAATAGTGCGGGACCTGAAATCAACTGTGGCTTTCCAACGCAAATGCCTGACACGCGCCTCCTCCGGAATTGCAAAGGAGTGGAGATCTACAGGCATAATTTCGCTCTATTTTTCAACCAGTTGATCGTTTTCAACACGTAACGAGATGCAGCATATGCTACATCCGGGATTTCATTCGCACTGCAATGGATGACAGGACAACAATTCATAATTCCCTGTACAAAAGAATATGTTGCGCAAAAGCTTTCCTAATTCCCCATTCCGCGTTTTGTTCCAACCAGATTCACTGCTACGAAAACCTTGATAGTGGCAACATTCAAGCTTTTTCTTTTATCACGATCGTCAACAACAAGCTGCCAGCTGAGAAAAATCTCTAAAACCAAGGGAACATCAGTTGAGCTTGGACGCATTCACTTACCTGCCTCAACACTTTGATTCAATTCGTATATCCTGTCAGAAATTTCTATAAGTAGATTGGGGTCCTTTTCCAATGCATTTCCAATCACAATCATGTCTGCCCCCGCTTCCAAAGCGCTAAATACTTTTTGGCTGGTATTTATTCCCCCTCCAATGATCAAGGGCACATTTACAGCCTTCCTTACAGCTGCTATCATTTTTGTGCTGATTTCCTTGTCTGCCCCGCTGCCTGCATCAAGGTATATTGATTGAAGCCCTAGCATTTCGCCGGCCATCGCAGTGCAAGCCGCCAATGCATATTTGTCATCTGGAATAGGTGTGGTGTTGCTGATGTACGCCACAGACGTCGTACGGCCTGAATTGATCAGTAGATATCCGGTGGGGATCACCTCAAGGTTTGTATTCCGAATAATGGGCGCTGCCACAACATGTTGTCCAATAAGCAATTCAGGATTTCGGCCAGAAATCAATGATAGAAATAATAAAGCATCTGCAGTTGGCTCAATCTGAATTGCATTCCCGGGAAAAAGTATAACGGGGATGGTTACATTTTCCTTGATCAATTTTACAACAGATGCCAGGTTTGACGTGGTTATGATGCTTCCTCCGACAAAGAAGAAATCAATACAGTTTTCACTTGCAAGATTTATAAGTTGAAGCAGTTTCACGGGGTCATCCGCCTTATCAGGATCAACCAGCACAGCAATAGATTTCTTCCCTTGCCGATGACGTTCAATAAGGGTTTTAAGAACGCTCATGGTGGTCCGCTTTCTCCGCTAACTTTTCTTCAATGTATTCGGAAAGCTTTTGTTTGGCTAAATCCAGCAAGAAGACAGCAGCCTGGGTGGCAATCGCCGAACCTATTTGCGCCATCACGCCAGGACCAGTAGACTCTTGCTCTTCATTAACTTCAGATCCATCAGCCTGAGACTTTATTATCGCGAGTCTTTGGGATCTTTTCTTCCTGCGTTTAGAGGCTGTAAACTGGCGTACAACAAAATAAGCTACAGCCAATGTGCCTCCAATAATCAACGCATCGGTAATGATCCGTTCCGTTCGATCAGAGATCTCTTTCAATTCCTCCTCCAATCCCTGGCGATATTTTGCTGACCTATTAAGCAATTCCACTTTCGGGTCGTTTGGTTCCAGCAATTCCATAACTACGTTTTCTTTTTATTCTTTTTTGCCTCCAACCGCTTTTCCAGTTTTTCAGTAATTGGATTTCGAAACAAATAGAAGACGAGTCCGACGACCAGATAGAAGCATCCCACAATAGCAAATCCTTCATATATTCCCAACGACTCACCGATTTTGTATGCCGCTGCCATACTCGTCATCCAAACAAATAAAGTAAACAAAGCTAATATCACAAGTAAAACAACTGTCTTTGCAAGCCCCTTTGCCACTTCCTCCCTTAGTTCAATTTTCATTAGCTCAATACGCGCCTCGACATAACCCGTGACATTGTCTACAAGACTATCCAATTTCAAAAATTTGAGTAATGTTTCTTTTAGCATGACAAATTCTTTGAGATTATGCAATATAAAAAGAAGATTTGAAATTTGGAGAGGTCATTTCAATTCAAACTGATCCAATTTCTCCATCACACTCGGGTAACTACCGGGAGTAAGCACCTCATGTAAAAGTAAAATCTTATAGGGAGCACTAAGATAATAGCGGTGCAATTTAGAATCGGAGGCCAGGTCGTGAGAAGTGCTATACACATATACCGAATCATAAACGGTATTGGAAACCCTCAGCGTTGGCAATATTTTGTCAATGCAGGTTCTAAACTTTCCGTCTTCATCTTCACCATCCCAGCAAAACCCAGGCTTGCTAAACAAGAACATCTTCTTCCCAATGAAAAGGGTGTTATTCCTGATTGAAACCGGATAAATCAGCGAAGGGTCTTGTCTTGTATTGCTCCTGTTACCCTCATACTTCGTCCATTCTCCTACTTGCGTTCGTGCATTCATTCTCACTACCATTCTATACTTTATTGTATTTCCTGCAGGATCTAACTGAGAGTAGGTAAGGTCAAATGTCTGGACTGAATCGCGGTTGAAATAAATGAGTGAGAATGGAACAAAAAAGAAGGCCACCAGTATATAAACAAATCCTACAAGACGATACTTTAGCGTAAGTTTCCCAAGGCCACCAGCCAACTCCATCGGCAATCTTCTCAGTGCTTGAATAGGAAAGAATAGCAGTACTCCAATAAAATTAAACAAGAAGTGTGCTATCGCAATGATTATTGCACCTGAGGTGTTGGAGTTTAAGGTGGCCGCAATAAAGGCTGTAATCGTTGTCCCAACGTTTGCCCCCATAATAAAGGGGGCGGCCTGCTTCAGGCTCACGATTTTTTTTGCAACAATGGGAACGACAACAGAGGTAGTAATCGTGCTGGACCGGATGGCTGCTGTAGTTACTAGTCCCCAGAAGAAGGACTTCAGCGGATTCTTGAAAAAGAACCGACTAAACACCTCCGGGGAATTGGCTTCCAGTAGATTGGAAATTAGTCTTCTGAAAACCAGGATTGAGGAAAACAACAATGCAAGGGATAAAAATATTAGCAGAAAAGGACTGGAGATTACTTCCATTAAGAAGTTAATTACAGGCGCAAACCCAACCCAAAAATGAGAAATTGTATTTTCAACTGGTTTCAAAACAGGGGTGAAAAAGAAATTAGCAATCCACGCGGAAATAGAGGACAGAAATCCATAGTAGTATTCCATGGGAAATAAAACAATGACCGTAAGTATATTAAAAAAATCGTGGTAGGTCCCCGCGGCAACGGCCCTTCTGAACTCCTTTTTCTTATTGATAAATCCTAACGATACAATCGTACTCGTAATTGTTGTGCCAATATTCGCGCCCATAATTATTGGTATGGCACTTTGAAACGTGATTGATCCGGAAGCCACCAGCGCTACCACCAGTGAGGTTGTCGTGGAGCTACTTTGCAGCATTGCCGTAATAAGCAGGCCAATAAACAAACCCGTAAAGGGATTTGAAGTTGCCAATAAAATTGTCTCTGCAACATTCTTACCCATATGCTGCAGCGAAGAGGTCATTAGATCGAGCGAAAATAAAAATAACAAAAACGCCCCCAGGATATAGAATCCAATGCGGATGTTATTCCATACTTTTCTGTTTGGTTCGGTGAGCGGGGTAGTTTCCAAATTTGGTTCGTGCACTAAAATACACCTAAACGTTAGGATTGTTTTATAACCTAATCAACTAAGTAATTTCGGGAAAGTTCATGGCCTTGGTTTTCAAATATTCCTTTTTCAACAGTGGGCAAATTTTGTAACGGGGATCGTGTGTATCCCCGTACAACGCTTCTATAAGTTCATAGACATGCTTAACCCCAATTCTTTGGCCCCACTCAAACGGCCCATATGGATAATTGGTACCAAGTATCATGGCCGCATCGATGTCAGCACGTGTTGCTGTTCCGTCTTGTAGCGTGTAGTAAGCTTCATTAATAATCATGCAGATTACGCGGGGTGTAACTAAACCGACGCGATCATCAACTATAAGAAAATCCGTATTAAGCTCATCACATATCCTCTTCATTTCATGCTCATCATTGATGTCATACAAACTCGCTTCAAGAACCTCACGATTCAAAAACGTTGGCAAGCCGTTAAATCCAAAAATTTTGCTGCGTGGCGGTTTCTTAGCCAACTGGACCAATTCCGCTAAGCTAAACTTACATGTATTCAAAAATACTGCAGCAGGATGTTCACAATATATTTCAAATTGATGAGGTCTCTGGTCAATAAGGAAATCAAAAACAAGATCATTACCTGGCAGAAGCTTCTCAGCATCCCGGTGTTCTTCCACCCACGCATATTGGTGTGCCTCGCCAAACTTTTGATGGCATTCCTGAAGATTAGTGCGATCACCAATAACTAAAATATTCATTCGCGGGTAAATTCGTTGCAGGATTGTTATTTTTGATGCCCGCTAAATTAATTTTTAAACTTTAAAATCATGTCAAAATCTGTCGTTTATTCAGAAAATGCTCCGGCACCCATCGGTCCTTACAGTCAGGCAATTCAGGCAGGTAATTTGCTTTTTGTAAGCGGCCAAATCGCGCTTCAGAAATCAACTGGCAATTTCGTTGTAGGGAACATCAAAGACGAAACGAGCCAGGTCATGGCGAATCTCAGTGAGGTGCTGAAGGCCGCAGGAATGGATTTTACGAATGTTGTTAAATGTTCCATCTTCCTCAAAGACATGAATGATTTTCCACAGGTAAATGAAATTTATGCGCGAAATTTCCCGCAAAACCCGCCTGCCCGGGAAACTGTTGAGGTAAGTCGATTACCCAAAGATGCTAATGTTGAGATATCCTGCATAGCGGTAAAATGAGCTTAATTTCCCACACAAGCCTTAAACGCCATTGATGGCTGCAGGTACTTGAACTGAACTTCCTTGCGAGTCCTTGCAACTCACAATGATAAAGGTGCCTGTATTGGGTTTATTTGCGGGCCTAATTTGGAAATATAGTAATGAGAATTAAATTTGCACTCCCTGATGAATTACACACCCACACAGCACCAGGAATTGCGGGAGTAGCTCAGTTGGTAGAGCACGACCTTGCCAAGGTCGGGGTCGCGAGTTCGAGTCTCGTTTCCCGCTCATTGAGCCGCTAAGCACCCTCATGTATCGGGTGGTTAGCCACGGCAAAAAGTGTGAGATTAACCTCACACTTTTTGTTTTTTAAAATGCGCTGATGCAAATACTTGCCCGGGTGGTGAAATTGGTAGACACGCAGGACTTAAAATCCTGTAACCCTAAAAGGTTGTGCGGGTTCAAGTCCCGCCCCGGGTACTGAAAAGGAGCGCGTGCGAGAGCAATCGTGAACACTCTCATCTCTTTTTCCGCTATACTCACATGCACACTTTCCTCTCTGTTTCTCCCAGTCTTTTTTTCATTCTCCAAAACCAAATAACCAAACTCTACTCTAACCGACAGAATTTCGCCAAACGACTGGATTTTCAGGATCGGGATAAAGCCTTCGCCCATGATACCGCGGTCGTTCAGGAAAACGGTAGTTGGGGTTTCCCAATCGCAAACGTGAAGGCCAGCAACGTGTTATTTTTTGCACAACGAGCGATCTTCTTTTCCAGATTTGGATCCCACCAAAGAGGATAACCATCAACTGCAACGCCTACCCAGGAAGAGTTTAGAGCTTCCACCAATTGGTTTGAGTTTACCGCGACGCAGGCAGGCATAAATCCGGTTATGTTTCAAAAGCAATTGGATGGGTATTATTCTTGCTCTGGCAACAAAAGATATGCGATAATTATTCTTTTTATTTCACTTTTACCATATGAACCAAGCAGCCATCATCCGGGAAGGTAGAAAGGAAGATCTGCCTCGCGTACTGGAACTAATCAAAGAACTTGCTGTGTTTGAAAAGGCCGCACACGAAGTAATTAACACTGTTGCGCAGATGGAGGCGGATGGTTTCGGTCCAAATCCAATTTATTGTTTTTTTGTGGCTGAAAATGAAAGCAGGATAGTAGGCCTTTCTCTTTATTACTGGCGCTATTCCACCTGGAAAGGGAAACGCCTCTATTTGGAGGATATTGTGGTAACCGAACAGGCTCGCGGGAAAGGTATTGGCAAATTATTGTTTGAACGAACTATGCAGCACACGTTGGCTGAAAATTGTACAGGCATGATGTGGCAGGTATTGGATTGGAATGAGCCAGCTATAGACTTTTACAAGAAATATGCGTCAAAGTTAGATGGTGAATGGATCAACTGCTCATTGGAAAGGGAACAAATCCAGGCGTTTCTGAAGCACTAACGTAATACTAAAAGAGGACTGTTTTTCCGCAATACTAACGGAATAAATTAATACCAATCATTCCTGGAGTTAAAACGAGGTAGAAACCAAAGTATATTTTGAACGCCTAAAGTTCCTCCAGTAGTGTCATAAAGGCCACATGTTTATCCATGAATCGTGCACGAAGCTTTTCGAGGAGTGCAGGTGCAAATTTCTCAAAATATAGGGTTACGTTGTCAATGGTTTGCGCAAAGTATTGAACACTGTAAGAGACACTACCTTCTTCCTGGTCATGAAGAACTTTGTAAATCTTATAGTCCACAAACATCCCCGTGGCCATCACATCCGGAATGTGAAGATCTCTCATCCATTGAAGCCATTCCTGCTCAACGTCTTTGTCAATACCAACTGTTACGTTATATAGATACATACAACAAAGGTATTGCTCTTTGCATTCTTTACATAGGATAGGCGGTTTGAATTAAAGCCTGATATTCTAAAATGATTGATTTTCAATTCATACTTTAGCTTAACCATTTGGTCTTTCTGTTGTTACTTATTTTGAAGAAAGATAAGCACTGTGAAAAAACTCCCGATTCTAATCTTTAGCCTGATAATTTCAATTTTTAGCTTCGGTCAACAGGGTATTATCAAGGGCAAACTTTTCAATAAGATTAATAACGAAGCTATACCATATGGTAACGTAATCATACAAGGTACGACCGTTGGTGCATCCGCAAATGAAAGCGGCGAATACGAAATCAAGAATCTGGACCCTGGACAATACAACCTGGAGGCTTCCTATGTTGGATTCAAGCCATTACTGATCTTTGAAGTACAGGTCACCAACGCACGGGTAACCTTCGTTGATTTTGCCCTCGAAGAGGAACCACAAAGACTAGAAGAGGTAGTGGTAACTGCTGCCAATTCTTTTTTTAAGTCGGACGAATCCCCGTTATCGCTCAGAACTATTGGTACCGCCGAAATTAAGCGCACACCCGGAGGAAACCGTGATATTTCGAAGGTGATAAGAAGCTTTCCTGGGGTTGCATCGTCACCCTCCTTCAGAAATGATATAATTATTCGTGGTGGCGCCCCCAGCGAGAATACGTTCTATCTCGATGGCATACAGATTCCGGTGATAAATCATTTTCAAACACAGGGTTCTTCAGGGGGTCCGGTTGGCATAATCAATGTTGATTTATTAAAAGAAGTAAACTTTTTTTCCGGGGCTTTCCCGGCCAATCGCGGGAACACCATGAGTTCGATATTTGATTTCCGGCTAAAGGATGGCCGTGATGATAAGTGGACGATGAATGGAATAATCGGAGCAAGCGATCTTGGTCTAACGTTTGACGGTCCCGTAACACAGAAATCTACTCTCGTTTTTTCAGTACGCAGATCCTACCTAAGGTTCCTGTTCGGCATCTTTAATTTACCATTCTTACCAGTATACAATGATCTTCAATTCAAGTACAAGTATAAGATCGATGAAAAGAACCATATTACCATATTGGGGATAGGTGCCATAGATGATTTTTCCCTTAACTACGATGCTCCGGAAAATGCCAAGACGCCAGCTGATAAAGAAGAAGCCGAATACATCCTGAATTTGTTGCCGGTTTCAACACAATGGAATTATACAGCAGGCTTGAAATATGAACATTTCCGGAAACACGGCATTACTTCTATAATATTAAGTCAAAATGCACTCAACAATACATCAACCAAGTACGAAGGGAACGATGAATCTGATCCTCAAAACCTGGTGCAGGATTACCAATCACGCGAGACTGAAAGGCGGCTACGACTGGAGGATTACTGGACTAGGAAAAATTGGAAACTGAACTATGGGTTAAACTACGAGTTTGCCAAATACGACACGCGCGACTTCAGTAAAATTGTAACACAGCAGGGATTGGTTCTGGTGAATTATCAATCACTGCTCACAATTAACAAATGGGGATTTTTCGGACAAGTAAGTCGCACCCTGAAAGAAAGGCTTACCTTATCATTTGGTGTGCGGGCTGATGCCAACAATTATTCCAGCGATATGAATAATCTGCTGGATCAATTGTCCCCAAGAATATCCGCATCTTTTGCATTAACGTCTTCAATTAATGCGAATTTCAATACAGGGATCTACTATCAACTTCCCGCATACACGGTCCTGGGATATCGTGATACGCAAACCAATGAACTTGTCAATAAAGAAAACAATGTAAAATATATACGCAGCAAACATCTTGTTGCAGGATTAGAATTCAATCTGCCATTCAATTCAAGAATAACGGTTGAGGGTTTCCTTAAACATTATAGCCAGTACCCTTTTCTGTTGCAAGACTCTATTCCGCTGGCGAATCTAGGCGCTGATTTCGGAATTATCGGCAACGCACCGGTAAACTCTACTTCTAAAGGGAAAAGTTATGGAATAGAATTCTTACTCCAGCAGAAGCTATTCAGCGGGTTCTACGGTTTATTGTCGTACACATGGGTGCGTAGTGATTTTCAGGATAAGTATGGTATATATGTTCCTTCTGCCTGGGACAATCGCAACTTGGTGAGTCTGACGGGAGGTAAGAAATTCAAGAAGAATTGGGAGATTGGCGTGCGTTGGCTTTTCACCGGCGGAGGGCCCTACACACCGTATAATGTTCAGCAGACCGTGCTCATAGAGAACTGGAATGTCCGCCCTTACGGTGTTCCCGATTACAATCAGCTCAATACGCAACGCATATCAGCCTTCCATCAACTTGACATTCGAATCGACAAAAAATATTTTTTTAAGCGCTGGAGTCTGGATGTATATTTTGATGTTCAAAATGCATATAATCATGTAACGAAATTTCAGGATAACATAGACGTTGTGCGGGATGGAAATGGCCAGCCAGTTGTTGACCCGGGGAATACCAATTACTACATACCAAAATTTATCCAGAATACATATGGACAATTTTTTCCAACACTTGGCGTGATAATAGAACTATGAGCGCCTGCTAAGATTCCGGGTAAAAACAATTACATTATTAATAACGTAATTACGTAAAGGAACAGCAATACACTCCCTCCCTGTACGGGCATTTGCCAAACGCTGTGACAATAGACTTTATTAAATTCAATATAAAAATCTATTAGAATGACTTGAAAAAGCAGTACCTTCCTAATTGAAATGAAATTTCCGCGATACATTTCATTTGGCTTTGCGTTTGGTCTGCTGTTGCCCATGACAGTTCTTGCACAACTTCGCTTTGCCAAAAATACTGATCCGATAGACTACGCTACTCCGGATTACAGGGATATGAACAATACTATGCCACAAAAATGGTCTCTTCCTGGCCTTTCTGGTGACAGGCAATCCAATTACAAACCGGCAAGACCCTACATGAGTTTACCGGTGAATACGAATGCTTTGTTGGGTGATTCTTATTGGGTGGGTTCCATAACGACGCAATCTTATAACCAGGGAAAGATTGGCAGGTTTTACTATTGGGATAGGCAAGGTAATCTTCGCGGATCGCTTTTATTTCTTGATATCGCGGGTAAAAATAAACGGGGTCTAAAGCTGGTTTTCCCAAGACAGCGTGCAATCTTCTGATAGTTGCCTCACTTGACGTATTCTGTAAGGTATAAGAAATCTTTACCGAGCTTACCATCCGCCGCCAGTGTACCTCGTGCAATGATTCCTTCAGGATCCTCCGTAAGCAGCGGTTTCAAAATCCGGTCAATTAGGTCACGACCAAATTCTTCGGAAGCACTCCGCGGTAATTCACAAGGCAAGTTGTCTACCGCCATAACCGTTACAAACTTTTCATCCGTAAATACAGGCATCACGCGGTCGGTCTCAGGATCATAGTCATAAATTGGATCTGGAATCGTGCTTGCTATCTTTGTGCTTGGTATCGAGCCTTCAATATCACAGGTAATGTCTGCCACTATCTTAATCTTGAAATCAGAGTCAAGCATTTGTTGCCGGGTAAATAATACGGGGGCCTTCGGGTTCCAGAAAGCTCCTGCAATCAAGATATCGGCAACTTTTGCATAGTCCCCAAAATAAGAATCATAGCGATCCGGAAATTGGTGGAATTCTTCTCGGTTGAAGTGACCGCCAGCCCTGCGGTTGTGATAATCCGCACTGCTTAATTGCACATAAACAGCTTCGTTGAACTTCCGCGTAAGAAAATCGGTTGTGTTCACCTTACGAATCCCCGCCGTATCCAACGTCTCCATTGCACCCTTCCCGACACGTCCCGCCCCGGTGAGAATGATCTTTACAGGAGGAAGGTTCACCTTACGCAATTCAAGTTTTAAATCATTCACATCAAAACATTCATATGCCCGGCGCAGGCGAAATTCACCAAAACGCCTTCCGTAGGTCCAAAGTGAATTATAAGCCCCAACAATACCCGCATACCTTCCAAAGGCAACGAGCCTGTTGCCTTGCTTATCTTTTAAGGCTTCGTAATCAATAAGCCTTATTTTTTTTGCCAGAATGGCCTGTAACAATTTTCTGTTGTAAGGCTGCATCTTGGTGGTATGGGAGAAAAACAGATATGTTTTGCCTGCAATTAATTCCGGAATAGGCACCTCCTTAATCCCCATAAGAATATCGCAATCATGCACGTTGTCCACAACCTCAACATCCAGCGATTGGTATTCACGATCCTCAAAGCACCTGACGCTGCTTGTCTGGCAGCATACTTCTATTTGGGGAAAGCGTTGCAGTATTTCCTCAACCTGAAGGGGTGTGAAAGGAACTCGCTTGTCAGGAGGGTTCTTTCCTTCTCGTATCAAACCTACCTTTAAGCGTCGCATATAAATTATAAAAGCATAAAACTAACATCGCCCGGCCAATACTCAAATCTGTTGGCTTTTGAGGCTGTTGCCCTTTGGCCGAATCAAGTGATCAGGAGGAATTTCTGATATGAAAAAAGCTACAAGACATAAATCCTTTTTTCAATTTGAACTTGCCTGACAAAATAGCCTTGTAGCCAATTTTCGAACGCATAGCGCCTGTTCGTTTTTTTTTGACAATTATTCATTTTTCACCTTACCGCTCAAACAATCCTCCCAACAAAGAGCTGGCCTCTTTTCTACTACTTCGCCCATAAGGGGCAAGGGCTTGAACGAGCTTGCGAATAGGCATTGATTGCAGCCAGATTTTTCCAGTACCACGAAGCGTTGCAAGGAAAACACCCTCTCCGCCGAATACCATGGAACGCAACCCGCCAGCCGACTGGATGTCAAAATCAATTTGCGACTCGAATGCGACAACGCAACCCGTATCCACACGCAGAATCTCGTTTTTCAGGGTACGCTCAATTACAGTCCCCCCGGCATGCACAAATACTTTCCCATGGCCACTGAGTTTCTGCAGAATAAATCCCTCGCCTCCTACCAAGCCTGCGCCAATATTTCGATTGAGCGTTATGGCCAGCTTTGTTCCGTAGGCTGCACAGAGAAATCCGTCTTTTTGAACGATCAATTCGTTCCCGGGGCTTTGAGCAAGGTCTATCGGAATCACGGTTCCAGGATAGGGTGCAGAAAAGCCGACTTTCGCTTTCACCCTGCCATGATTAGTAAAATGTGTCATGAACAGCGATTCACCGGTAAGGACACGGGAACCCGCAGAAAGCAATTTATCTAATAATCCCTGACTTGGATTGGATCCGTCTCCCATTCTGGTTTCAAACTGGATACCATCTTCCATAAACAGCATTGCTCCGGCTTCCGCTATGACAGTCTCTGCCGGATCAAGTTCCACTTCAACAATCTGGATGCTTTCACCCTTAATCTCGTAGTCAATTTCGTGTGAATTTGTCATTACATTCTGATTTAAGTACGATACTTAATAACGGCATATGCAACAGACTAGTTGCTGGTCAGATTCTGGCAGGTCGGGTTTTGATGACCTATTGTTCACTTGAGAAGGGCATTACTTTTTCTTACGCTCACCTTTCTTTAGTTCATCATAGTCATCACGCTCGGCGAGTTTCTTATCATCTACATTCTTATCCAGAAATTCGTTAAGTTTTTCAATATTCATATTCGCCTTAATCTCACCAAATTCGTCAATGGTAATATCCAACCCCTGCAGGTCTTTATGGACGCGTGGTTTGGGTTTATGCGGGAGTTTTTTGCTTTTTTTTGCCATAATCAAATTTACACAGGCTTGCTCTGCAATCCCACAGAAAAACCATGCATTTCGCTCTCAAGATCCTTTGACGGCTTTCTATGCTACTTTCACCGCAAGTTTTTGAAGGGCAAATGTAATCCTGCTCACCACTTCATCTTTACCCATAATTTCCATGATCATCATGAGGTCCGGTCCTACGCCCAGGCCAGTAAGAGACAATCGCAATGCCTGCAAAATTTTGCCAGTGGCAATTCCCAGGGTGGCGGTCACTTGCTCCAATGTGGATTTCGCATTCGTTGCATTCAGCAAAGGCAGTTTCGTGATCTCCAGTTTATAGGCATTGAGCACATTTGTTGCTTCGCTATTCCACTTTTTGTTGACAACGCTTTCGTCAAATGAATCCGGTGGGATGAATAGAAATCTGCCTTGCTCCCAAAAATCCTGCGGAAAAGTGACCCGCTCTTTTATCACGGATACAATCTTAATCGCTTTCTCCCGGGAGCAAACAATGTTTTTATCCTGCAAGTCGTGCAGCAAATAATCGGCCAGCACCTCATTAGGTTTGCTGCGCAAATACTGCTGATTAAACCATTGCGCTTTATGTATGTCGAATTTAATGCCCGCCTTACCAATTCGTGCTACGGAGAAAGCTTTAATCAGTTCGTCCATTGAAAAAATTTCCTGTGTTGTCCCTGGGTTCCATCCTAGAAAAGCCAAAAAATTCACCAATGCCTCAGGGAGGTAACCCGATTCACGAAATCCAGGAGCTTTTTCATTTGAGGTCGGATCGGTCCAGTCCAGCGGAAATATTGGAAATCCCATTTGATCAGCGTCGCGTTTGCTAAGTTTTCCATCGCCTGTTGGTTTTAATAGCAACGGGAGGTGGGCAAATTGCGGCATATCCTCTTCCCATCCCAGATATTTGTAAAGCAAAACGTGCAACGGCGCTGATGGCAGCCATTCTTCACCCCGAATGACGTGAGAGATCTTCATCAGATAATCATCTACCACATTGGCCAGGTGATAAGTTGGCATGCCGTCGCTCTTCATCAAGACCTTGTCATCAATTTGTGAGGAATGTACCATCACCCACCCACGAATCATATCATTCAACCTGACTTCTTCTTTGCGGGGCACTTTTAATCGCACAACATGCGATGTCCCTACTTGCAGCAGCGATTTCACTTCATCTTCTGGCAGGGTAAGTGAGTTTCTCATCTGCATCCGTGTGATACTGTTGTACTGGGGAGAAGCGACTCCAGCAGCGCTAAGTCTCTCTCGCATTGCATCAAGTTCTTGTTCTGTGTCAAATGCATAGTAGGCGTTACCTTCGTCCACCAGCTTTTGAGCATACTGCATATACATTGGTTTGCGCTCGGATTGACGATAAGGCGCATATGGACCCCCCACACCGACACCTTCATCGATCTTAATGCCTACCCATTCCAGTGATTTCAAAATATATTCTTCAGCGCCGGGAACATACCTGGCCTGGTCGGTATCCTCCACGCGAAGAATCATAGTCCCATTTTGCTGGCGTGCGAGCAGGTAATTAAACAAAGCCGTCCGCACCCCACCAATATGCAGGGCGCCTGTAGGACTAGGTGCGAACCGTACGCGAACTTCTCTCATTACAAATAATTGATATTTTGGAATGCAAAGGTAAAGTGATTTTGCGATTTACCGTAGGATTTACAGCCGCATAGTGATAAACATTTTTGCAACACTGCAGTTTACCAGGGCCAATCAAAATGGGTTTCATTCGTGCCGCAAGGTATCCACAGGATCTGACAGCGCTGCTTTGATGGATTGAAAACTGATTGTGACTAAAGTAATAACAGCAATAAAGAGTGCCGGCCCAAGAAACATCCAAATACTGATCTGAATCTTGTTTACAAATGAATCGAGCCAGAGGTTCATTGTATACCATGAGCAAGGAATAGCAACGAATGCGGCTATAAAAATTAGTATCAAATATTCTCTGGACAGCATTAACACAATACCACCTTCTGTTGCGCCAAGTACCTTTCGAATACCAATTTCCCTGGTTCGTACAGATGCCGTATATGCCGATAATCCGAATAAACCCAATCCGGAAACTATGATCAGCAATGTGGATAAAAACCCTATCACCTTGCCAAACTGTACATCAAGCTTATATTGATTATTATACCGTTCATCCAGAAAAAAGTAGTTAAAAGGCTGACCTGGAAATATTTCCGCAAAAAGATTTTCGACCTTTTGTACAACATCCTGAACAGGGGTGGTCTTGACAGGGATAAGATAAAACATTCCTCCATCTGGCCGAAATCCATAGACGGCAGGTGCCATCGCATCCTTGGGCGATTCATGATAGAAATTATTCACTACACCCACCACGGTTGCGGTATCTTCCATAAAGATTATTTTCTCATCAATAGCATCTGCGGGGTCTTTATAGCCGAGTGTCTCTGATGCAAGCTCATTGATTAGTACGGATTTTCGAGGTATACTTTGCGTCGTGAAATTTCGGCCAGCCAATAATGTTAATCCAAACACGTTTATGAAATTCTCGTCTACCCATATGCGTTTGTACAGGCTTACATCCGCCTCATCTGCTTTTATTCTTCGCACACTATTTGCAGAATATATGATCGGCTCTCCGGGCACAACGCTTATGTATGTGCTTGTGCCAACACCTGGTATTCGACTTAACTCACTTTTGAAAGTCTCAAGCCTGGAACTATACAAGGAATCGTACACTTCCGAATCGCGCACGACGAGCTTTTGCATAAGATCAAATCCTAATTTTTTTTCTCGCAAGAACGAAATCTGCTTATAGATAATAAATAGACAACTCACCAATATCATTGCTGAAATAAAAGGAATCAGCACCATGCCTTTGCGCACTACCCTGCCGGATGCGGATCCTATGAATTTGCCTTTCAGCGTAAGCGCCGGCTTGAATGAAGACAAAACGAAAGCAGGATATATCCCTGCCGCCAAACTCCCAAAAGCAACGACAAACAAAAAGAAGCGCCAAAATCTTGGATCAGACAAAGACAACATAACATACCTTCCTGTGAGTTCATTAAAAGACGGCAGCGACAGGTAGACAAGTGCAACGGCCGAAGACGCGGCCACGAGATTTAATACAAATGACTCTGCTAAAAATTGCCCTATAAGCTGAATCCTGTGGCTTCCCAATACTTTCCTAATGCCTACTTCTTTAGCACGCTCCAATGATTTGGCAGTGGCTAAACTTATATAGTTGAACCATGCAATGACGATGATGAAAATTGCGATAATTGAAAGATATAATACATTTCTATAATCACCATTGGGCTCGAACTCGTCCTCGAAATTGGAATACAAATGTATTTTGCCTAACGGCTGCAAATGCCAAATCATTTTCTGGCGAGTCTGAGAAAGCCATTCACCGGTATGCGTATCAATAACTGTGGAGAGTTTTTGCTCTGTCTTTTTATAGTCAGTGTACTCCTTGAGCAGGACATAGGTTTGATATCCATCGTAGCGCCACGGGTAGTTTAGGACGGTCTTATCAACACGCTTTTCAAAAGTTGAGAATGAGATAATAAGGTCAAAGTGCATATGACTGTTCTGTGGCATGTCTTCAAAGACACCCGTAATTTCAATATCGTATGCGCCTCTGTAGCTCAGCACCTTGCCAATTGGATCCTCCCCTTTAAATATCCTTTTTGCAAGGGATTCTGAAACTACCGCCGTATAAGGATTTTTAAGCACGAGCGAATCAATGCCCCGGTTAAGTTTGAAGGAGAAGATTTTAAAAAATTCTTCGCTGGCAAAGCAAGCACGCTCTTCTTTATAACCCTGGCCATTAAACAAAACGATTGGCGTTGTTGTGCTAATCCGCACAAAACTGTGGACTTCAGGAAAGCTCTCCTTCATTGCAGGTCCGGCACCAATACTTACCGCTACTGTATGTTCGGTCAACTCGCCCTGGTTTAATCGATCTTGCTGAACCCTGAAGATTCTATCCTTATTATGATGAAATTGGTCAAAACTCTTTTCAAATTCAATGAAAAGAAAGATGAGCAGAAAAACAGCGATGCCAATACTAAGACCTACTATATTGATGATAGAATAAATCCTATTTTTGAGGAGACTTCGTAATGCTACTTTGAAATTGTTGCGGAACACCGTGTTAGTTTAACTTATTGTTTTATTCTTTGGTTTTAGTACGGGAGGAGCTTGTAGTGGAATACCAAAATAACAATTATCCATGAATTCAAGTGCAGAATATGATCTAATTATTATTGGTGCCGGCCCCATTGGGTTGGCGTGCGGGATTGAAGCCAAGAAAACAGGACTTCGTTATCTCATAATCGAAAAAGGTTGTCTGGTAAATTCCCTGTATCACTACCCCCTGAACATGACTTTTTTCTCTACATCCGATCGGCTTGAGATTGGTGGAGTGCCTTTTATTTCTCACGGCACCAAACCAAATCGTGCTGAGGCACTGGAATACTACAGGCGTGTCTGCTTAAGCTGGGACCTCAATGTACGGCTTTATGAAAAAGTGATTTCGCTTGAATCCAGCAGCGGTATTCATTCAGTCAAGACTTCTGAAGGTCTCTACAATGGGTATGCGGTTATCTTAGCATTAGGATTTTACGATCTGCCCTATCTGTTGCATGTTGAAGGTGAGCATTTACCAAAAGTGAAACACTACTATGATGAGCCTCATCCATATTTCGGGCAAAATATTGTCGTCGTAGGAGCATCCAATTCTGCGGTTGATGTAGCGCTTGAAACCTTCCGCAAGGGTGCATCCATCACCATGGTCATTCGTGAGCCCGCGATTTCCGAAACCGTAAAATACTGGGTAAAGCCTGACATTGAAAACCGGATAAAAGAGGGTTCCATTAAAGCCTATTTTAATTCCGAGCTAATACGGATTGGAGAGAAAACTGTGGAAATAAAAACGCCTGGTGAAACCGTAGTGCTGCCAAATGATTTTGTTTTGGCCATGACAGGGTATCAGCCACCGTTTGAATTTATGGAGCAGTGTGGAATAAAATTCAGGGATGACGAATTTCACACCCCCGTTTACAATGTAGACACAATGGAATCGAACGTCAGCAATTTATATCTTGCCGGGGTAATGTGCGGGGGATTAAAAACCAACAAATGGTTCATTGAAAATTCCAGGGTGCATGCAACCCAAATCATAAAAGCGCTAATAACGAAAATGCCTCCGGGAGGACAGAGGCATTAGTTAAAGCCAACATAGTTTATGATTTCAAAGCGCGTCTGCAGTCACATCCACGTCTAAGTATACTGTGACAGTACAATACAATGGCGTTTCAGAAAGCGTTCCTTCAAGGTAAATATTAACTGCTTTATCATTTAATAACAAGCCTTGAATTGTATTGATATCCGCCTGGCTAAAAGCCAGATCATACAACTGTCCGGAGTTATAAGCCAGCTCCAAATCAAAGTCAGTAATTGTTACAGCAACGGTACTCGATGACTGAAAGGCCTCTCCAAATCCCAAGCTTCCTGAAAATTTAGCCCCGGCAGGCCCATCATATGATGAAATCCGATAGCGGATGGATTTTATCGTAAACCCCTTAATCTTATTAAGATATTCATTTATGTCCGGATCGGTTGCAGCATCGAGTATAATTACATCTTCATAGGGAACATCCGTTCCCGCACCTTCAGCCGAGACATCAATTGCCGCTTCTAAGGTTGTGTTGAAAGTTATGTCATCCAAACCTTTCACTGTGTCGCAGGTGGAAAACAAAGTTGTGCTTAAACCCAGCACTACCATTGATAGTATTCTTAAGACAGATGTTTTCATAACGCGTATTATTTATGTTTACATTTTCACAGCCCAGGCTCGCTATCAACAATACAAAATATGGAAGAGCATCCCTGGAAAATCCTTCAAAACGCCCACAGGTTGAGCCACGCCAATCGCCAGATATTCATGAGCAGGTTTCAACTAATGCTCTACTGTTATTGTTGAGATGAATTTAAGGAGAAGGTGATAAAATTGCAAAATCTTTTTTATAAAAATCGATTGAGTATTTCCCTGATTCCAGGCAAATAGGAAGATCCAAACAAATTCAGGTGAACCAGTAACGGATAAAGGTTGTACAGGTCAATCCTTTCAGCGTGCCCTGGATGCAATGGAAAAGCCTCTTCATACGCACCGTAGAACGCACTGTCAAATTCGCCAAACAGTCGCGTCGCGGCCAGATCAATTTCCCGACTCCCATAATACACTGCAGGATCTATGAGCACCGGATCGCCGCTTTCATCACGCATAACATTGCCGCCCCACAAGTCACCATGCAAAAGAGAAGGTGTTTCTTCGGGAAGGAGCGAAGGGAGTTTGGTATAAAGCTTTTGAAAACTATTAACCAAGGCATTGTCTACCCGACCAGCCGCTGCTGCAAGCTCCACCTGCACACTCAAACGCTGCGCTATAAAAAACTCAGACCAGGAAGAATTGCGTTGATTGTATTGTTTGAGAGACCCCATATAGTTATCATGGTCCAATCCGTTGTAGTCTTTCTGCGCCTGGTGAAGTAGTGCCAGTTGCCTGCCCAACTTTTGCCAGTAGCGGCTTGAAGGATATGACTGTTCGATAAATGCGAGAAGAAGAAACTGAAATGCACCCTCCACTCCATAACCCAGCACTTCTGGAATATTAATTGTGTTTGTATCCCTGAGCAATTGCAATCCAGCCGCCTCTACCTTAAACATGGATTCAAATTTCCGAGCGTCATTCCACTTCAAAAAGAAATCACCTGCCGTGGTCCGTAGTCTTCCGCCATGATTAATACAACCGCCTGTTGAAAAAGTAAAATCCAATAGACGAATATCCTCGCTTGCGTCGAGCAGTGATCTAACTCCGCATTGCACATTGAAAGGAATATCCTGAAGCATCGCGAATACCCGACTATTTTCTTCCCCCATTCTTATTAAGGAATGGGCTTATTACAATGCCCACGTAATAATTTCGCTTGGCCGCAGCATTATAGTATCTGCCGCCGAAAGCATTTAGGTCATTGCCCAGACTATAGCGTTCGTTGAGCGCATTATCAATC
>JAOUDZ010000116.1 GCA_029858965.1 Cyclobacteriaceae bacterium | reverse complement strand
CAGACTTTGCGATACAATGGTATACGGGAGTGGGGACAGCAAGTCCGATAGGGGGAGCAACGACGGCGACCATATCAAACCTGGGTGCAGGTGATTACACGGTAGAGGTGACAGACATACTTTCACCGGGCAATACGTGTTCCAGCATAGCGACCTTTAGCATTGTTGATGATCTTCCGGTAGTGACGATCGCCGGGGGTGCGATAACCTTGACGGACCAGACGGATTGCGTTGCCAATGGCGGGGCGCAGGTAACAGACATATTAATAGACGGGATATCGAATGGGGGGACCGGGGGCTTTACGTTTGAATGGTTTGATGATTCCGGGGCGACGATAGACGGTCCGCTGGCCGCCGCCACAGTAGGTTTAGCCCTGGCATCCGGCAACTACCGGGTAGTGGCCACCAACACAGCCTCGGCATGTACCTCGCTGGTAACACCGTTCACAATAAATGATGTAAGTGTTCCGCCCGCCATCACACAAAACAGCCTGGTTGACAACACCAATTGCGCGGGTGCAGCGGCGAACGGGTCGATCACGATCGATGTTGATGGCGGAGCACCTGCGATCACAGACTTTGCGATACAATGGTATACGGGAGTGGGGACAGCAAGTCCGATAGGGGGAGCAACGACGGCGACCATATCAAACCTGGGTGCAGGTGATTACACGGTAGAGGTGACAGACATACTTTCACCCAGTAATACGTGCTCAAGTGTAGCCGTTTTCTCCATTATCGATGCACCGAATAATATAGGCCTGAATATTAGCGACATTATCATAACAGATAATTCGGATTGCTTGCCGATGAACGGTAGCGCTACTGTGACGGATGTTATTTTCAATGGTAATCCAGTAGGCAATACGATAGGTTATACATTTGAGTGGCTTAGGAGTGATCTGACTATTGTGGATCCTGGCAATGGACCAACCGTTGGCGTAGTCCTCCCGGCCAATAACTACTATGTTCGTGCTACACATGTTGCATCGAATTGCACCTCATCGAATACGCCATTCACAATAAAGGATGCAACAACCATTCCTGTGGTTGTTGCCAATACGGATTTGGATAATTTTGCCTGTAATACGAGCTACACAGGTCAAGTGAGTGCTTCTGTTTCAGAGGGATTGACCAACGGTATCACGGCAGGTTATACATTCGACTGGTTCTCTGGAAAAAACAACACCAATGTCGCTGACTTTATTAATTCAGGTGCGATATTATCTGGATTGCAGGATGGCGACTATACTGTTCGTGTTACCGATACCTCAACGCCATCAGCAAACTGTGAGAGTATAGCTACTGTCTTGATTAAAAGAGATGTCCCTATTGTTAATGGGATACTCACGGCAAATGCACAAACCGTCTGCGCGCCAATTCAGGACGGAAATATCGCGGTCAATAGCATTCAACAATTTCTGGGTGGTATCACCAATTCCTTTGATATGAATAATGCTGCGGATCGAAACATGTTTTCATTCCAATGGTTTGATGCAAATTTAGCGGCTGTATCACCAATTATAAACGGCAATCCTGCTTCGCCCAATCTGGAAGAAGGTACTTTCTACGTTCAAATCAGCGACGTACTGGGGTGTACATCTGACTACATTAAAGGTGTAATCGATGATCAGACGACCAGTCCACTCATTGCGCTGGACGAATTTATAAATCCAGCGGTTTGTATTCTGCCTGAGTTAAAAGGTAGTCTTATTGTGTCCGCCGACAATAATTCAAGTTTTGCCAACTATACTTTCGAGTGGTTCGAGGGTAATACTCCGGGGGGGACACTGGTAGAACCGAACAGCTCATTTTTGGGAAACATTGATTACACTGACATACTTGAGTATACCGTTCGGGTAACAAATAATGCAACACAATGCTTCAGTCTGGAGACTTATCAATTCAAGACAGATACCGTCGATATTCAAGTAGTTGCTTCGGCTGTACCATTAACGAGTTGTGTGACAGACAATGGCAGTCTGTTCGCCGCAACCCGCACAGGCTCTGGTCAGTTGTATAACATCGAATGGTATATTGGTGGAGTGGTCGGCACCACACCTGACTTTACTTCAAATGAAGTGCTCATCGCACCAATAGGATTGTATACTGCTATTGCAAAACACCCTACGCTTAGTTTCTGCAATTCTATTCCCGATACAATTTCTGTTACGGATGGAAGGTTTTATCCTACGGTTACGGCGACACAAAAAGCTCCGCTGACATATTGTGATCCTGGGAATCCAAACGGGGTCGCATTTGCCACGGTCAATGGAAGTGTGGTTGGTTATGCATTTGACTGGTATGAAGGTTCTGTTACAGGCAATCCGGTGTATACCGGAAGCGAAGCAGGAATATTGAAAGCGATAATGTATGCTGTAAAAGCGACAGACATTATTTCGGGTTGTACAGACACAACCAGTATTACGATCGAGAATGATCCGTTTGCGGTACCATTACCAGAAATCACTTTAATTTCCAATCGTACAGATTGCGTTGTGCTGGATGGTGCACTGAGCGTTGATGTAAACGGTTTAACAAAAGATCACATATTCAATTGGTATATTGGAAACGCGGTGAAAAATCAGGTTGATGCAGTTGGTGAAATGTATACCGATATTGATGCCGGAATATATACGGTAACCGCGACAGATCGAATTTCAGGTTGTACGTCCGGTGGTATTCAGAAAGAGGTTTTGGCAGTAATGTTGTATCCTGACTTTAATGTCAAAACTGTAGACACAAATTGTGATGAGGATATCGGAAGTGCAGCGCTTGTGGAATTAGGTGGAGTAGATGTAAAACAAATCGAATGGAATATCCTGGGTGCTATCGAGGTTGGTCCGCAGGTTTCAGCATTACCATCAGGGGTATTTTCGGTCACGGCCATTTCATTCAAGGATTGTGAGACCTCAAAGACTTTTGAAATTAAAACAGACATTACCATTTACAATGGAATATCCAGAAACAATGATGGCTTAAATGACTTCTTTGAGATAGGTTGCATTTCTGAGTTTCCAAATAACCTGGTTAGAATTTACAATCGGGCCGGGACACTGGTATATGAGGCCGGTGGTTATAATAACCAGGATGTTTATTTCAACGGTATTTCAAACCGGGGGGTAAGCATTCTTGGTAATGATCTGCCGGATGGAACGTATTTCTATATCATTACCAAAGGTGATGGTTCTGAAACAAAAACTGGCTATCTTGAATTGTTGCATTAACATGTTTACCATGGCAAGAATAGGTTTGATGTTTTTGATGCTGATTGTGGGCATTAGCCCCCGTTTAGCGGCGCAACAAAGTATTGTTTATTCGCAATACATTTATAATGGGTTACTCATCAACCCTGCTTACGCAGGAAGTCATGTGCAGCTAAGCGCTACCCTTAGTTATCGAAACCAGTGGGTTAATTTCGATGGCGCACCGCAAACTGCTACCTTGGGTGTTCATTCTTCTGTAAACAAGAGTAAGATAGGGCTGGGATTGCTGGCTACAAGCGATAAAATCGGAAGCTACACGAATACGGGTATTTTTGGCAGCTATGCATACCGTATACAGGACAGACGAGGCGGTGTTTTTTCTATGGGTCTTCAGGCTGGTATTCACAACTTCAGGGCCGACTATAGCGCGCTCAAGTTAAAATCCGGGCAGGACCCTTTGTTAACCGGTACTGTAAGTGAATTGAAACCAAACTTTGGAGGCGGCATTTTCTATTACAGTAAGAAGTTTTTTGGTGGGTTTTCTGTTCCGGTAATTCTGACGCATTCAAAATTTTTTAACAAGGGTCTTGAGCAATTGGCGCTGGCTCGACATTATTACCTATACGTAGGTGTAATTGTACCGCTTGACCGTATGGAAAAAGTCAAAGTAAGCCCTTCATTGTTGATAAGAGCCCAGGAAGGAACTCCCTTAAATGCTGACATAAACCTGAATGTAATCTTCCATGATCTGATCAGTGCGGGTGTCTCTTATCGCACAGGTGAAAGTATTACGACGCTGCTTAATTTTAAGCTAAGTGAAAAATTCAATTTCGGGTATTCCTATGATTGGACGACTTCCGAAATCCGGAAATATTCAAACGGGTCACATGAGTTCATGCTGAACTACAGAGTCCGCATCCGGGGGATACACAGAGACGTGGAGTGCCCGCAATACTTCAGCCACTAGGCTGAAATAAGAATCCCACTGGCATTGAAATAATCATTATTTTTAGTGTTTGAGAGACAATTACCGAACCTCCGGCAAAATAATTATTCTATGAAAATACTTTCAGTCCTGATTTTTCTTTGCACTTCTTCTGTTGGATATCTCTATGCCCAAAGCGGAGAAGTTATTTACAGTATGTATTGTGCCGGCTGTCATGGTGCACAATTGCAGGGCAATACGGCCGCAAAACTAATCAAGACGGAGTGGAAATACGGAAGGGGTCGTGACGCTATCTTCCGCAATATTAAGTTTGGCATTCCTTCCACAGAAATGATTAAGTGGGGTGGAGCATTAAAGGATGAGGATATCCGTGCGTTAGCGGATTTTATAGTCGCCGCGCAGGAAATCCCACCCAACGCAGATCGACCAATCCCGGAAAGCCTGACAACAAAAGACTACACCCTTAAGGTTGAAAAACTAGTCACAGCCGACATTCATACGCCCTGGGGCATAGAGTTTGTGGATGCACACCGGGCCTTGATTACGGAGAGAATCGGTGCCATCCGTTGGATGGTGGATGGTAAATTAGATCCTCAGCCGATCCAGGGATTGCCCAAAACCTACGCACAACAAGCTACTGGCGGCTATATGGATTTAGCCCTTGATCCTTCGTTTTCAAAAAATGGATGGGTCTATTTTGCCTTCAGCCATACCCGGGGAAGCCCTGCGGATAAAAGCGCGGAGGGCATGACCAAAGTGGTAAGGGGAAGAATTAGTGGTCATCAATGGACCGACGAGCAAACCTTATTTGAAGTACCCGATAGTTTAACATTATCCGGCGGTAATCGGTGGGGAGGGCGACTGATGTTTGATACGGATGGTTATTTGTATTTTTCTATAGGTGATATGGCCCGCGCCAACGATTCACAAAACCCAGGTAAGCCATCCGGAAAAGTATTCCGCATTCACGCCGACGGATCCATCCCCAAGGACAATCCTTTTGTTGGCAAGCCGGGGGCGTTAGCCGCACTGTACAGTATTGGCAACCGCAACGTTCAGGGTATAGCACAGCATCCTGCAACCGGGGAAATCTGGGCAACTGAGCACGGGCCTATGGGGGGCGACGAACTTAACGTCCTAAAGAAAGGTGCAAACTATGGTTGGCCGCTTATAACCTATGGTATTGACTATAGTGGAGAAATTGTTTCTAATGACACCGCGCGCGCAGGCATGGAACAACCGGTTGTCGTTTGGACACCTTCTATTGCTGTCTGTCCGGCCGAATTTGTTACCGGTGACCTTTTCCCCAGGTGGAAAAACAATTTGCTTGTTGGCGCCCTTGCGTTCGAAGAAATCAGACGGCTTGTTATTGTAAACAACAAAGTGATGGAGCAGGAAATGATCCTGAAAGGTGTAGGCCGTGTGCGTGACCTCAAAATCGGACCGGATGGAGCCTTGTATGTACTCTTAAATAATCCTGACATGGTCCTTCGGATCAGTCCGGATAAAGGATCTTAATCAATCCACATCGGGATGCTAATCTCGTCCTTCTTTTCTTCGGCCATCAGAGAACCGAAGGAATAACGAACTAATGATTTCATTTCATTGCACATCAAACATGCAATAACATGCAATACGTTCTCTGAAAATATTTTCAGAGAACGATTAAACGCCATAGCTGTGCTACGAAAAAGCAAACTGTAAAAGCGATTGCCAATGGAAGAAAGGTTGAAACCAACGTCCATTTTAAACTATTTGTTTCTTTGTAGATTGTATAGATTGTCGTTGAGCAAGGGTTGTGCAGTAAACTGAACAGCATAAGGTTTATCCCTGTCATAAGTGTCCAGCCTCCAGCTTCCAATATTTTCTTGGTGTCTCCAATCGTGTCCAATTGAAAAATTACACCGGCACCCTCTCCAACGCCAGTCAGCCCTGCAGTAACAACAGTCAGCATGAGAATGGTCGGGATGACAATTTCATTTGCCGGGATAGCAATAATATAGGCTAAGAGTATGACCCCATTCAGCCCAAACAGCAAACCTAAAGGGTTAGTCCATTGTATAAAATAACCGGCAAGACTTGAATGGCCGACATGAATATTGGCCACCAGCCAAATGATAACACCTGCTGGAGCAGCAAAAATAACAGCCCGCCAAAGAACGAAGATAGTCCTGTCTATGAGCGAAGTGTAAAGTGTCTGGAGAATGCGAGGTGGACGGTAAGGTGGCAGCTCAAGGCTGAACGCAGAGGGTTCTCCCCTCAATATAGACTTACTTAAAACCCAGGAAACAGCCAGGCTGAAGATAATTCCCAAAACGGCAACCCCTACTACCGCTCCTGCAGAAACAATTCCTGCCCAGTAAGCTGGTACGGCACCTCCGATAAACAAAGTAGCGATAAGGATCTGTGTTGGCCAGCGTCCATTACATAAGGAAAAGTTATTGGTAATGATGGCGATCAATCGTTCACGCGGACTGTCAATTATTCTGGCGGCTATTACACCCGCGGCATTGCATCCGAAACCCATGCTTAAGGTTAATGCTTGCTTTCCATGCGCGCCTGCTTTTCTGAACAAGCTGTCCATATTGAATGCTACTCTAGGCAGATAACCCAGGTCTTCGAGTAGTGTAAAAAGCGGAAAAAATATGGCCATTGGTGGGAGCATGACCGATACGACCCAGGCCATGGAAAGGTAAGCGCCATCAACTAGCCCTCCACTAAGCCACCAGGGTACTCCGATACCTTCAGCAAAATTTTTCAATAACGGATGGACTGTATTCAGTAGTAATGCAGAAAGCAATTGAGAGGGATAATTTGCGCCGGCAACAGTAACCCAAAAAACAACGGCCAGCAGCAGGAACATGATGGGGAAGCCGAGCCATGGACTGGTCAATATCCGATCAAGCTTCCTGTCAAAGTTGTAGGTTGATTTTCCTCCTTTTAACACTACTGTTTTTCTGGCAATCCTTGAAGCATCTCTATATATAGACTCTATCACCAGATCGTGAAAATCTACGCCGACTTCCCATCGTAACTTATTAGCGAGGGATAGTATTGAATCTTCTTTATTTTTAACATTCATCATCGGCTTTATTCATGTATCGCCAAAGCTTTCCCAAAACTCTCCAATTCGCGGGTTTGCACGGCTTCAATTATTCTTTGGTCACCCTCCAGAAGCCGCAGTGCTATCCAATTCACGTTGGGTAACCCTGGAAATTCTTCAGCAAGTTTTTGTGAAAGCATTTCGATAGCGTGGTTCAATTTTGATGACATACTCCTGACGCGATGAGGGGCACCAATATATTTTCCGGTTGCTACTTCTTCAATAGCGCTGATGAGATCATACATTCCTGTTTTTTGACGGGCCGCTGTTGGGATCACGGGAATACCTAGCGATTTGCTCAATGACCTCACATCGATTTCGATGTGGTTACGTTTTGCCTCATCCATCAGGTTGAGACATAGAACGGCATGATTTGTGATTTCCAAAATCTGTAGTACCAGATTTAAGTTTCGTTCAAGTCTTGTCGCATCAACAACAATTACGGTTACGTCTGGCCTACCGAACAAAATGAAATCCCGTGCTATCTCCTCCTCAGTGCTCGTAGAGAGCAGCGAATACGTTCCAGGTAAGTCAACCAGCTTGTATTGTTTGTCTCCAAAAGAAAGTCCGCCAACTGCCCGCGTTACAGTTTTCCCCGGCCAATTCCCTGTGTGCTGCCGTAAACCGGTAAGATTATTGAATACAGTACTCTTGCCGGTGTTTGGATTGCCTGCCAGCGCCACAACATAATCAATTTTGTCAAGGGCGATTCCAAGTTTTATGAGATTGCCCTTACGATTATGAACACCGCAACTTTCACATTTAGATTGATCACTCATGGTTCTACCGCTAAGCGCTTAATAAAAATGAAATCGGCCTGGGTTTTTCGAATAGCAATGTTGGCACCTAAAATCTTGTACGCAACCGGATCACCAAGGGCGCTTTTTAATTCAGCCGTGACCATGGTTCCGGGTACGATTCCAAGATCCATCAGACGTCTTCTCTGACGGCCACGGCAATTGGCTGAAATGCCTTTCACTTCTGCCCTTTCACCAAGCGCCAGCGATGATAAGAGATCAGATTTTTCTTTTACGGTTACTTCCTTCGGCAGCATTTCAACCGTTATGCTTGAAGCAAATAGGGACGTTAAAACACATTCTTCTCCGTTTGCAGCGAAACTTATTTTGCCGTTTGTAATATCCAACACGTAGATCTGCATGCCTGGATATAAGCCCAACGCCATAAGCTGTGCATAAATGGTGGGTGGCTCATCTTCGATGTGCACGATGGTGGCAATGTCTCCTTCTTTCAATGAACTCAACGATTGACCGGTATGGGCGGGGATCTCTCCGACCGGTGATGGGATAGGGTCACCATGGGGATCGAAAACGGGATTTCCAATTTGGGTAGCCAACCGATCAGCCTCTTCGACTGACATTTGATGTTCTATTTGATCAGCCTCACCATGCCATTGCTCTTGTTCAACTCCTGTTTCTTCGGCCAGGTATTTTTCCCATACCCTGTGCACACGAATAATTCGCAACGCATAAGACTGACCTGCATCAGTCAGGTGGAAGGTGTCATTATCTAACGCAATAAGGCCCATTGAAACAAGACGGTCAAGCAGCCTCGTTGCCTTATCAATTGAAATATTCAGATGGCCGGCAATGGTATTCAAACTACAAAAGAGGTTCTTGTATTCGCAGTCAAATAGGAACTTAAGGGAGTCTTCCACCAATATGCGCTGCGTGGCTGACCACGATGTTGCCCACCATGAGACCAAGCCCCTGCTTGGCCAAAAGATCAACCCCAGCGCAATTAGCACGCCAATTCCGACTAATAATGCCAACCCTGGATTTGCGCCATCGGGCATTTCTTTTGCGTTTTTAGAATCCGAAAAACCTGTAGACAAATATCCTTATGATTGACTTCCCAGGACCATGATGCCTGTCATAACGTTGAGTGCTTTTCGTCATGGTTAATACGCAGCCCATTCCGTTTACGGCGAAAGCTAAATCAATTGTGCACCAGGCCAAGCGCGTGGGAAAACAGGCTGATATTCTCTAATAAAGTTGTAGGGAAGGCAGCAAACAGGAGTTAACCATTTTCGAATATGTGGGTTAAAAAATACCCTATGATGTCAATAACAATCGTTTTCTGTAATAAATATGGTATAAAACGAACCATAATGTGTAAAAATCTCTACATTTTCGAATAATATGCTTCTAAAATCACCCAATTATGAAAAAAATCGAATCTATTATCAGGACCGCAAAATTTGAAGAAGTCCTAACGGAGCTGTCAAAAATCGGCATCAGTTTCATGACCTACTCGGAAGTCAAAGGCATTGGACTTGAACACGCGGCCCCTCAACAGTATCGTGGGACCTCATTCGATGTTGGCTTTACACCACGAACCAGGCTTGAAATCGCCTTGCCGGACAACAAACTCGATGAAGCTATTGAATGCCTGCTGAGGGTAGCGTACACGGGCAAGGTAGGAGATGGGAAGATTTTCATTTATGATATCCTTGACGCCTACCGTATTCGAACAAAGGAGCGTGGCGAGAAAGCACTTTAAGACTTACACTTTTCGGAATTCCTCATTTAACCGTAATACATTATGCATATTAAACTTTACAGAACTATAAAATCGAAGATCGCCAGACCTGGTAAACGTGGCTACGCGGTCTATGCGATCGTTTCATTACTTCTCTTATCCCTCATTCCGCAACAAGTTTTTGCGCAGGACGCCGCGCCAGAGGAGATCGCTTATCTGCCACAGGAGGTTGCCGACATTATATGGCTTTGTCTTGCTGCTTTTCTTGTTTTCTTTATGCAGGCAGGATTTGCAATGGTCGAGACCGGGCTTACGAGGGCAAAAAACTCAGTAAACATCATGATGAAAAATCTTTTGGATTTTTCATTTGGTGCGCTCCTGTTTTGGGCCATCGGATATGCCATCATGTATTCGAGCGGAGATTCAAATATTCTCGGCTTTGATTCTGCGCTTGCTTTCTTAGGTTCAGCCAATGCTCCCACAGATAATGCAGGGTACGGTTTGAGTGCCGCCTGGATGTTTCAGGTTGTTTTTGCGGCCACGGCAGCAACTATTGTGTCCGGGGCCATGGCGGAACGCACAAAACTGATATCCTATGTTGCTTATTCGATTATACTTTCCGGTTTAGTGTACCCGGTCACGGGACATTGGATTTGGGGCGGCGGATGGCTCGCTGACTTAGGGATCCGTGATTTTGCCGGTTCCACGGTGGTACATTCCGTGGGAGGCTGGGCCGCCTTGGCTGGTGCCATTATGGTGGGGCCACGTCTGGGCAAGTATAACAAAGACGGTTCAGTGAATGCGATTACGCCACACAATTTGCCACTAGCCGCATTGGGTGTGTTTATTCTCTGGTTTGGGTGGTATGGTTTCAATCCAGGATCTACGCTGCTGGCAATTGGCGGGGTGTCACATGTTGCGGTAACCACAACCCTTGCGGCGGCAGCAGGTGCAGTAGGAGCTATGATAATTTCCTGGATCAGATTCAAAAAACCAGATCTTTCTATGGCCTTAAACGGTGCACTTGCTGGTCTGGTCGGGATCACCGCTCCGTGCGCCTCGGTAAGTACGGGCAGTGCAGTAATCATTGGATTGGTTGCAGGTATACTCGTCTTTTATTCTACTTTATTTGTTGAGCGGAAACTGAAGATTGATGATCCGGTAGGCGCAATAAGCGTTCATGGAGTTTGCGGTGCCTGGGGCACATTGGCAGTTGGTCTTTTTGGCCAACGGGCAATTGATATTCAGTATTGGTCAGAAGATTCAACTATTCTGGATGGTTTGTTTTTCGGAGGAGGAATGGGGCAGCTGGGTATTCAGGCCCTGGGAGTCGCAGTTATCTTCGTCTTCGTATTTGCACTCATGTTGCTGGTTTTCGCCTTGATTAAAGCTACTATCGGATTACGCGCTAGCGATGAAGAGCAAATGCTGGGTCTTGATCTTGGGGAGCATGGAAATACTGCCTATGGCGGTTTCGTATTTGAATCCACAGGTTCGAATGCAGTTATTTCGAGCGAAGTAATAGCAGCGGAACAATAGACAGCCTGTATAATCTACTTATGGATACTTAGTATGGCTTCCACAAGGAAAAGGTCTAATCATTGCGATTAGACCTTTTCTGTAATAAGAATATGCGAGACTTGGTTCTGAATACCATTTTAAATTTTGGCCGATTAGTTTATCGCTCATGCAATTTTTTTGAAAACAACATTACAATGTTTCTTTAAGCCATCTAAAAAATTCATGTTGCCAAACCAGGGCATTTTGCGGGGAACTTACCCAATGATTTTCTTCGGGCAAGTATACAAGTTTGCTTTTGATTCCGCGCAGTTGGGCTGCTGTAAAAGCCTCCAGCCCTTGCCCTATTGGAACTCTGAAATCTTTTCCGCCCTGGAAAATTAAAATCGGCGTATTCCAGTGATCGACTTTGCTGCTTGGATCAAAGTCAGCATAACTTTTTTGTGTTGCAGCATTGTTATTCCAATATGGACCACCCATATCCCAGTTGACGAACCATAATTCTTCCGTTGTGCCGTACATACTTTTCATATTAAAAACACCATCGTGTGCGATGAAAGTCTTGAAACGATTTTGATGAATGCCCGCAAGATAGAAAACGGAGTACCCTCCATAGCTTGCACCAACACATCCCAATCGCGTTTTGTCCACAAAATTTTCCTGTGCCACATTATCAATAGCGGAGAGGTAGTCCTGCATTACCTGACCACCCCAATCCTTGCTGATCTGTTCATTCCATGCGACACCGAGGCCTGGCATCCCGCGTCGATCCGGCGCCACGATAATGTATCCGTTCGCCGCCATCAGTTGAAAGTTCCAGCGGAAAGAATAGAATTGTGTTAGGGCAGATTGCGGCCCACCCTGGCAATACAACAGGGTCGGATATTTTTTTGTCGCATCAAAGTCAGGCGGATAAATTATCCATACAGGCATTTGCTTATTGTCGGTCGTGGTTACAAAACGCTTTTCGATTCGACTCAATTTTAATTTGTTATACACGGCATCGTTTACGTACGTAAGTTGTGACTGCTGACCACTGGTAAGATTTACTCCATACAATTCGGAGGCATGGTTCATGTCGGTACGGGAAACAACAAGTGTGTTCCCTGCCTGACCGACGATTGTGTTGATATCAAAATCGCCATTGGTAATTTGCTTTATGGCCGGCATCTTCTTCGTCAAGCCGGGATAATCTACTTCGAAGAGTTGAATGGTTCCCGATAAGGCCGCTGTAAAATATATTTTTTTCGAGTCGTTGCTCCAGACAAAGCTGTTTACAGTACCATCCCAGTGTTGTGTAAGGTTAAGGATAGACGATCCAACTTTCGTGACAATGTCATTCTTATCAGATTCATAACCATCACGTTTCATACTCAGCCACGCCAGCACACCTTGTCCGGAAAAGGCGGGATGCGTATCATACCCCATCAAACCCTCCGAAATGTTGGTTGTCAGGCCGGATCCAATAGCATAGGCATAGATATCAGTATTCGTGCTGACCGCGTAATCAGTTCCCGATTTTTTCTTGGTTACATAAATGATCTGTTTACTATCAGGACTCCAGGTAAAATCTTCATCACCACCAAAAGGTTTCTGCGGGCAATCGTACGGCTCTTCCGCCATGATATCTTTAGGTTCACCTGAACCATCCGATGCACTTATAACCAGGTGGCTGAAAGCACCATCTTCCCATGCATCCCAATGCCGGATATTGAGGCTCTCATAAATCTGCACATTGGATTTGGCTAATTCAGGGTAAAAGTCTGTTCCAGATACCTTCTGGATCTTAACGTCCTGGATGTTGATTTTATATTTACCATCCGGTGATATGCGATTGTTTGTTAAGTACGTTTCGCCGCTGGTAATTTCCTGAGGTTGTCCTCCCCCTATGGGAAGCAAGTACTTTTTAGTACTGCTTTTGTTTTCAGTGATATTGGGTATACTGACATCGTACACGATGTTGTTACCATCGGAAGTTAAGCGCGGTGCAGTTATCCGCCCAAGTTGCCAAAGGCGTTCTGGCGTCATTAGGTCTTGCGAAAGTGCAACTTGAGACAGGGACAAAAGGAGTAAAAAAGGAAGTGTCTTTCTCATAAGCATGCGGTTTGGGCGGTAAGATAATATCAGACAAGCCAATAACCAGAGCAATGCCGGATAAAAACGCCGCTCACCGATCGGGGTGAACGAAATGGGACGATACCTACGACCGTGGCGCGTTTCGCGCCACGGTCCGAACTAATCGGGGTACACCTGATCTGAGATAATACTCACTGAATGCTCTTTTTTGTATTTCTTTCTTGTCGGGGCGACAGGATTCGAACCTATGACCTTGGCGCCAAACGCGCCACGCACTACGGTCCGAACTAATCGGGGTACACCTGATCTGAGATAATACTCACTGAATGCTCTTTTTTGTATTTCTTTCTTATTGGGGCGACAGGATTCGAA